>JAVBUK010000140.1:0-6579 GCA_031555345.1 Xanthobacteraceae bacterium
GCTGCTCGGACCGGGGCGCAAGGACGACAGCGGCGATTTCACCAAGGGCGCCGGACTCGACGACGGCCAGATCGAGCGCGTCCTGGCGTTCACCGCCGCCAAGGGCGGCGATGCGGAAGCGACCCTGCGCAATCTCGACGCCGTGGTGGCCGGCGCCGCCATCGGAACCGAAGGCGTGGCGGAACTGCGGGCGATGGCGGCGCTGATCGCCGCATCGCGCTACGACGACGGCCGGGTGGTGATCGATCCCTCGGTGGTGCGCGGGCTGGAGTACTACACCGGCCCGGTGTTCGAGGTCGAATTGCTGATCGAGACCCGGGACGAAAAAGGCCGGCCGGTACGGTTCGGCTCGGTCGGCGGCGGCGGACGCTACGACGGCCTGGTGTCGCGGTTCCGCGGCGAGGCGGTGCCGGCGACCGGCTTTTCCATCGGGGTGTCGCGCCTGCAAGCCGCCCTGACGCTGATCGACCAGCACGCCGCCAAGCCGGCGCCGGGCCCGGTGGTCGTCACCGTGTTCGATCGCGAGCGGCTGGCCGACTACCAGCGGATGGTGGGCGAACTGCGCGCCGCCGGCATCCGTGCCGAAATGTATCTCGGCAATCCGAAGAACATGGGGGCGCAGTTCAAGTATGCCGACAAGCGCCTGAGCCCGTGCGTGGTGATCCAGGGCGGCGACGAAAAAGCCCGGGGCGAGATCCAGATCAAGGACCTGATCCTCGGCGCCGAGATCGCCGGCCTGTCGACCGACCACGACGACTATCGCGCCAAACAGGCCGAGGCCCAGTTCGCCGCACCGGAAAGCGAGCTGGTCGCCGCGGTCCGCAAGGTCCTGGCGCGCCACGGCGTGAGCTGGGAGGCGTGACGTCGGAAGCGTGAACCGGGAGCGTGAACCGGGAGCCGTGGCTCGCGCGCCGCGACTTGGGAATTGAGTCCGGTCAAGGCCGAAATCCGCATCCGGTCCGGCGTTTGGCAGGCCAAGTTCGCGGTCACCCGCTGGCGGCAACCGCGGCATTAATATAATACCTAATGCAGTGGATGGCAGATGGCCGAAGCAGGGCGCGGCGGTCTCCCGGGCAATCCCACAACCGCCCGGCCCGGCCGTTAAGGCCAAGGGCCGAAGCGCGTCGAAAGCTTCACCAACCCGTGCTCAAGGCGGGCCGTCGGCTCAAGGGGTTTTGCGAGGAATGGCGATGACCGCGACCATCGACGCCCGCGCGGATGCGCTGATCGCGTCCTACGAGCGGGCGGGATACCGGCGGGTGTTCCCGGCCGTGCTGCAGCCCGCCGAACCGTTTCTGGACCAGTCGGGCGAGGACATCCGGCGACGGATGTACCTGGTCAACGATCCGTCCGGCGGCGAGCTGTGCCTGCGGCCGGACCTGACCATCCCGGTCGCCCGCGACTATCTCGCCTCCCCGGACGCCGGCAGCGCCGCCAAGTTCTGCTATCTGGGGCCCGTGTTCCGGCACCGCCACGACGGCCCCGGCGAATTCCTGCAGGCGGGCATCGAATCGTTCGGCCGCGCCGACAAGGCGGCGGCCGACGCCGAAATCCTCACCCTCGGGCTGGACGCCACGGCGAGCTACGGCCTGTCCGCCCCGGTGATCCGGATGGGCGACGTCGCGCTGTTCGCCGCGCTGATCGCCGCCCTCGGGCTCGCCCCGGCGTGGCAGCGCCGGCTGATCAAGGACTTCAACCGCAAGGGCGATCTGGCCCGCGACCTCGACCACCTGGTGCCGGCCGGCAACGGCGAACCGGAATACCAGGGGGTGCTCACCGCGCTGGCCAATTCCGACCCCAAGGCGGCCCGCGCCCTGGTGACCGACCTGCTGTCGATCGCCGGCATCACCGCCGTCGGCGGCCGTTCGGTCGGCGAGATCGCCGACCGCTTCCTCGAGCAGTCGGAGCTCGGGGCGACCCACCGGCTGCCGCGCGAGCAGCACGTCATCATCGAACGCTACCTCGCCATTGCGGGCGACCCCGACGAAGCCGCCATCGCGCTGCGCGCGCTCGCCGCCGACGCCGGCATCGCGCTCGAACCGGCGCTCGACCTGTTCGAAACCCGCACCGGCTTCATGGCCGCCGGCGGCATCGACCTCGCGCAGATCCGGTTCGCGACCGCGTTCGGCCGCGGGCTCGACTACTACACCGGCTTCGTGTTCGAGCTTGAGGATCCGGGCGGCGACGGTCCGCTGGTCGCCGGTGGCCGCTATGACGGCCTGCTCGCCCGTCTGGGTCCGGCCGCCGCGATTCCGGCCGTCGGCTTCGCCGTCTGGATCGAACGTCTGGCGGCCCGCCAGTCGGCCGCCCGATCCCCGGCCACGCACGGAGACGCGCCATGACCGCCCTGCTGATCGCGGTGCCGGCCAAGGGCCGGCTGCAGGAGAATGCCGAGGCGTTCTTTGCCAGCGCCGGCCTGCGGCTGGTCAAACCGCGCGGCGCCCGCGACTATCGCGGCACCGTGGTCGGGCTGGACGGGATCGAGATCGCCTACCTGTCGGCCTCGGAAATCACCCAGCAGCTGGCGCAGGGCGCCGTGCATCTCGGCATCACCGGCGAGGATCTGGTTCGCGAGATGATCCCGGACGCCGACGACAAGGTGATCCTGCTCGACGGCCTCGGGTTCGGCACCGCCAACGTCGTGGTCGCGGTGCCGCAGGCCTGGATCGACGTGCGCAGCATGACCGACCTCGACGACGTCGCGACCGCCTTCCGGCTCAAGCACGACCGCCGCATGCGGGTCGCCACCAAGTACGTCAACCTGACGCGATCCTTCTTCGCCCGGCGCGGGCTGATCGACTACCGCATCGTCGAAAGCGCCGGCGCGACCGAGGGGGCTCCGGCCGCCGGCACCGCCGAGCTGATCGTCGACATCACCACCAGCGGCGCCACGCTGGCCGCCAACGCCCTCAAGGTGATCGACGACGGCGTCATGCTTCGCTCGCAGGCGAACCTCGTCGCCGCCCGCGGCGCGGACTGGTCGCCTTCGGTGCGCGCCACCGCCCGTCTCGCCTTCGACCGCATCACCGCCCACAAGCGCGCGACCGCCTTCCGCGAAGTGCGCACGCGCTTTGCCGGATGCGACGACCGGCTGCTGACGGCGATGAAGGACCGGTTCCACGTCACCACGCCGTTCGGCGGCCCGACCTCGTCCGGCATGCTGACCCTGCACTGTCCGCCCGACCAGGTGCATGCCCTGGCGACGTTCCTGCGCGACAACGGCGCGCCGTCGGTGTCGGTGGCCCGGCTCGACTACGTGTTCGCGCGCGACAACCCGCTGTGGGAGAAACTGGCGAGCGGCCTGCCGCAAGCCCCCGAACCGCCGGCGGCCGGCCCGGACCCCGCGCGATCCGAAAGCTGAAACAGGACGCCACTTCGCCGGGGCGTCATCCCGCGGCCGGGCCGGAACCCGCCGCGTCCGGCCGCCGCCGGACCACGATGAAGTGCGACATCGCGACATTGACCACGAAGCTCACCAGGATGGCGCAGGCCTTGGCGACCCAGACCGGCAGCACCTGGGCGACCACGACCAGCACCGCGGTGTTGGCCACCGCCCCGAGGACGCTGGAGGCCGCGAAGGTTCCGTAACGCCGCCAGCCGAGCTTGCGGCCCGACTCGGCCGCGAAGGTGATGAACGAGTTCATCACATAGGAACCGGTGACCGCCACCAGCCACGCCAACAGGTTGCTGACGATCAGCCGCAGATTGTCCGGCGAGACGCAGCGGCAGCCGTCGGCAAGTCCGGTGACGAGGTCGAGCGCCAGCGGCGAGGCCGTGAGATGGCTGTAGGCGACGAAAAACACCATCGCGTCAACGGCGGTGTTCAACAACCCGATCAGCGCGAAGCTGAAAGCCTTGCGCAGCAGGATGAACCGCTCCTCGACCACCGCGACGACACGCGGGGCCCGGACTCTGAACGGGTCGAGAACCTTCATGGTGTCCGCTTAGCACGTCCACCGCCACCAGCCGAGCCGCACGATACCTATTTCGTCGGCAGGACTCCAACCGGCGCTTGCGCTATAGAGGCCGCAGGCGCCAAAAGCGATCAGGAGCGATGATGACGGCGATCCCCGGCAAGACCGATCCGACCGCGGCCGCGGCCGGGCTGTCGATCGTCGTTCCGGTGTACAACGAGGCGGCAGGGCTCGCCTCGCTGCATGACCGCCTCACCGAAATCTGCCGTCGCCTCGACCGCGAGCGTGGCCTGGCGTGCGAGATCGTCTATGTCGACGACGGCAGCCGCGACGCCTCGCTGGAGGTGGCACGCGCCCTGCCGGCGCCAGGCGTCGACGTCCAAGTGGTATCGTTGTCACGTAATTTCGGCAAGGAAGCCGCACTGATGGCCGGGCTCGACCATGCCCGCCGCGGCGCCTTGCTGTTCATCGACGCCGACGGGCAGCATCCCCCCGATCTGATCGGCCGCCTGGTCGGCCACTGGCTCGATGACGGTTACGATGTCGTCTACACCGCCAAGGCGCACCGCAGCAACGAATCGGCGCTGCGCCGGGCCGGCGTGAAGGCTTTCTATGCGCTGATCAACTGGGGCGCGCGGCAGCGCATTCCCGAGGATGCGGGCGACTTTCGCCTGCTGTCGCCGCGGGCCACCGCCGCGTTGCGCCACCTGCCCGAGCGCAACCGCTTCTTCAAGGGCTTGGCGAGCTGGATCGGGTTCCGCCAGATCCGCGTCGATTACCAGCCGGCGGCCCGCGTGCACGGTCACACCAGCTGGAATTTCTCCAGCCTGATGGGCCTGTCGATCGAAGGGCTGACCTCGTTCTCGGTCGCCCCGTTGCGGCTCGCCAGCCTGCTCGGCCTGCTGCTGGCGGTCGGCGCCCTGCTGTTCGGCCTCGACATGCTGATCGAGGCGATCCTCTATGGAAATACCGTTCCGGGCTATCCCTCGCTGATCGTCAGCGTCATGGTGATCGGCGGCGTCCAGCTTCTGATGATCGGGGTGATGGGTGAGTATATCGGCAAGATCCTCTCGGAACTGAAGGCGCGGCCGGTCTACTTCGTGGCCGAGCACACCATCAAGCCCTCCGAACAGGCAACGCCGGTGGGAACCCAAGATGCCGTGCAGTGACGGCGCCGCGCGATGATGGCGAGGCAAGCGCCGCAGCCGGCCGGCAACCGCCGACCGACGGCCGCAGGGGCACGGCGGCGGCGAGTTTTTCTGTGCGCCGACGACTATGGAATCGCGCCCGGGGTCGACGCCGCGATCCGCGATCTCCTGACTGGTGACCGGCTGAGCGGCACGTCGGTGATGGTGGCGACCAGGACGTTCGACGCCACCGAAGCGCGGCTTCTGTCCGCGCTGGCCGGCGACGCCCGACGATTGTCGATCGGCCTTCACCTCACGCTGACCGCGCCGTTCCACCCCCTGATCGCCGCCTTCCGGCCGACCCGCAACGGAGCGTTCCCGACCATCGGCCGGATGATCCAGCTCGGGTTTCTGCGGCGGCTGGATCCGCAGGCCCTGGCAGCCGAGGTCACGGCCCAGTTCGAGGCCTTCGCGGATGCGTTCGGCCGGCCGCCGGATTTCGTCGATGGCCATCAGCACGTCCAGTTGGTGCCACAAGTGAGCGAGGCGGTGCTGGCGGCGACCCGGCGACACGCACCGCAGGCCTGGGTACGTCAGTGCGGGCGCCGGGTTCCGCTGGGCGCCCGTTTCGCCGACCGCAAGGGGCTGGTGATCGACCTGATGAGCCGACGCTTCCGACGGCTTGCCGCCACCCACGGGCTCACCGTCAATCCGGCTTTCGCCGGCACCTACGACTTTGCCGACCCGCGAAGCTATGCCGCACTGCTTGCAGGCTTTCTCGACCACCTGCCCGACGGTGCCGTGGTGATGTGTCACCCCGGCCGGGTCGACGCCGAGCTCGAACGCCTCGACCCATTGACCACGCGGCGGGAGCAGGAATACGCCTTCCTGGCAAGCGACGCATTCCCGGCGCTGATGCAATCCCAAGGGCTGTTGCTGGCGTGACCGCCGCCGGTCGGCGGACCGAATTTGTCACGGTCCCGCCATTTCCCCGGGCTGGCCGCGCCCCCATATGGGCTTCGTGGCTTTCGAAGGGATTTGCCCCCGCAGAAGGAGCGCGCCATGACCCCGCAAGAGCGTCAACTCGTCCGCGAGTTGTTCGACAGGCTGGCCAGACTGGAGGGACAGCCGCGCGACCCGGACGCCGAACGTCTGATCGCCGACGGGTTTGATCACGCCCCGAACGCCGCCTATCCGCTGGTGCAGACCGTGCTGGTCCAGGAGGAGGCGCTCAAACGGGCCAACGCCCGGATCGAAGAACTCGAGGCCGCGCTCGACCAGGGCGGCCCGCACGCCGAACCGACCGGCGGGTTCCTCGACACCGTACGCAACACCATGCTCGGGCGCGAGCCGCAACGCGGTTCGGTGCCTTCCGTCCGGACCGGCAGCGGACCAGGCACCGGCGGCGTGTGGAACACGGGCGCGCGCCCCGATCCTCGCGGGCGCACCGAAGCCGATACGCAATATGCCGCTGCGCCACCGGCCTTTGGCGGCGGTTCGTTCCTCGGCACCGCAGCCGCCAGTGCGGCTGGGATGAT
>JAVBUK010000480.1:0-3810 GCA_031555345.1 Xanthobacteraceae bacterium
TTTTCGGTCTTGGTGCGCCAGGCGGTGAAATCCTCGATGCACTTTTGCTGGGCAGCGGACGGCTGCGGCTGCATCGGTGAGCCCATCATCGGTGCCCCCCCCATCGCCGGCGGAGGCGCCGCCATCATCCCACCCGGGGGCGGAGCGCTGCCCCAAGCCCCGCCCGGTGCTCCCCCCAGGGTCCCCCCTGGTGCCCCCCCTGGTGCCCCCCCTGGTGCGCCCCCTGGCGCGGTGCCGGGCCAGGGCCGGGTCTGGGCCGCGGCCATGCCGACTGAAATGACCACCGCCGCCAGGATCAACGGCAGGGTTCGCCCCGGCATCCTGATCATGTCTCGGCTCTCCTGGTTGGTGCCCGTTCCATGTCGGGTTCGTCCTGCGTCCGGTTCATTGCACTGCCGTGTGTGGTGAATTTGTCGTTCCGACCACGCTTGCAGCGCGCTCGCCGTCGCCACGTCAAATCCAGCACCACGCCAGCAACCCTGCAAATCCGGCAAGACGGGGGCTGTGCATCTGGCACAACCGGAATCCGACGGCTAAACCGGAAGTGCGAAAGGAATAGCATGCCACGGTACGCGTTTCGCAGCCCCCGATTATACCTCGATCAACCTCTCGTCGCAGGGGCGAGGCTACCACTCGCTCACGCCCAGGCTCATTATCTGGCCAACGTCTTGCGCCTCGCGCCGGGCGACCCGGTGCTGGCCTTCAACGGCCACGACGGCGAGTGGCGAACGGTCTTGGTGCCGGTATCCAGACGCTCGGCCGCTCTCGATGTCGAGGTCCAGACAAGGCCGCAGACCATCGCCAACGATCTGCATTACCTGTTCGCTCCGCTCAAACGCAGCCGTCTCGACTATCTCGTGCAAAAGGCCGTCGAAATGGGAGTGTCCCACCTTCGGCCGGTTGTTACCCTGCACACGCAGGCAGAACGTGTAAATACCGAGCGCATGCGCGCCAACGTTATCGAGGCGGCAGAGCAGTGCGGCATTTTGACTGTGCCGACGGTGGACGAGCCGGTTTTGTTGCCGGCAGCGCTGGCGGCGTGCGATCCCGCCCGGGTGATCGTCTTCTGCGACGAGGCGGCGCCGGTGGCCGACCCGATCGCCGCGCTCCAGGGCTACCGCGGCACGGCGGCCGCGGCGCTTCCGTTGGCGGTGCTCGTCGGCCCGGAAGGCGGGTTCAGCGACGAGGAACGCGCATCGCTGCTGCGCCGACCCAACCATCTGCGTCTGGCGCTCGGCCCGCGCATCATGCGCGCCGATACGGCCGCGGTCGCGGCGCTGGCATTGGTCCAGGCGGTGCTGGGGGATTGGCGCTGAGCTGCGGCGCATGACCCGGGCTGGAGCGGCGCCGCGAATCGGCGATGCCATCAGGAGAATGAGATCACGCAGCTTTTTTGCCGCTGGCCGCACGGGCCGGTCGACGGTCCGGTTGGATGCCGGTGCGCGTGCGTGTCAAAAACCTGTGACAAGCGCATGAAAAATGCCTTGCGGTCCGGACTTCATTCCTTCGGCCTGCAGGCCGCCGCTTGACCGGAACGTAATCGCGCGTCACGTTCGCGGCGAGCACGTTTCGAAGCGGACTGACGCTGCGAAAAGGGACATGCTCGCTCGGGGTAGGAGGGACTCGACAATGGCCCGCGGTTTTTCGCGCCCGCTTACGGTACTGCTCGCTATCGGATCGATCCTCGGCACGGTGTCGGGCGCGCCGGCGGCGAATTTTCTGGAAAAGAACTTCTGGATGTCGGGGCCGCGTTACGATGCGGTCGTGCCGCTGTGCGAGGAGGCCGGGCCGCTCGACGTGATCCAAAGCCGGTTCGCCCAGAAGGAGGGTCGGTTCTGGGAATCCGAGCTGCGCATCGTCGGGTTCGAGAAGGTGCACGAGATCGCGTTCCGGCCGTGGGTGGCCGACGCGATTCCGCGGCGGTTCTGCCGCGCGGTTGCGCTGGTCAACGACGGCAAGAAACGGCCCGTCTACTATTCGATCAACGAGGACACGGGCCTCATCGGCGCCTCCTGGGGGGTCGAGTGGTGCGTGGTCGGCCTCGATCGCAACTGGGCCTTCAACCCCGCGTGCCGGATGGCGCGCCCGTGACGTCCGCGGCACGCGTCCGCGGCGCCTGTTCTGCCGGCGTTCGTTCTTGAAATGTTCCGATCCGTTCGCTAAAGTGATCCCCCTGTCGACGGCGCAGGGGAGGTGGTCATGCGGTGGTATGTGATGCTGCGGGCGGTGCTGGTGTTCGTCCTCGCAGCGGCTGGCTTTGCGATCGCCGGCACCGTCGCGTCGGCACAGGACCGGCGCCAGAACACGACGGGTCAGTTTGATTTCTTCGTGCTGTCCTTGTCCTGGTCGCCGTCGTTCTGTGCGGCGAGCCAGGAGCGCTCGCCCGAAAGTGCCGCGCGCCAACCGCAATGCGGGTCGCGGCCCTATGCGTTCGTGGTGCATGGGCTGTGGCCGCAATACGAGCGGGGATTCCCCGAATATTGCCAGGTGCCGGCACCGCGGCTGGGCCGCAACATCGTCTCGCTGATGCTCGACCTGATGCCGAGCCCCCGTCTCATCTTCCACGAGTGGGATCGTCACGGGACCTGCGCGGGCCTGTCGGCCCGGGCCTATTTCGACACTGTTCGCAAGGCCCGGGCGGTGGTCAAGATTCCCGAGCCCTACATCGAGTTGAGCGAACCGCTGATGGTCACGCCCGACGCGGTCGAGGAGGCGTTCGTCAAGGCCAACCCGGGCCTCACCCGCACCGGCATCGCGATCGATTGCGACCGGCGGCGCCTGCGGGAAGTCCGCATCTGCCTCAGCCGCGAACTTCAGTTTCGTGATTGCGGCGAGGTCGATCGGCGCGCGTGTCGTCGCGACAAGCTTCTCATGCCGCCGGTGCGCGGCGCCGCCAAGAGCGAGCGACCCGAGCCGCCGTCCGACCCCACGCCCGCCGCTACGCCCGAATCCAAGGGCTGAGCTGGTCGAGACGACCGGCGGCGGCCGGGTGGGGGGTCGATTGGGGATGCGGCGGCCATTGACCGCGGACGGCTCCGGTTCTTTGTTGATGCGCATGTGGGTCGCCGAATCGACGTTCGCCCGGAGCGGGTCCTGGGGTGTCTTGGCCAAGCAGGTTCGAATGAACTGGCCAACGATTGCCGTCAGTGATTCCGCCTCGCCATCCACCGCACCGTCACCGCCCGGAACGCCGAACGAAACCGCGATCTGTTGGCCAACCATAGAATCTCGGCTGAGTGTCCCGGGTCCGACGGCGGATTCCGTTTGCAGCCCGCTCCGGACGAACGTCGGAACCGACAAGGACACCGGCAACTCCAGGATGCCAGTGTGGTTTTGGATTTGACGTTGCGATGAAGCGCGTGCCGAAGGAGAGATCGGAACGTCAAATCCGCCACACTGGTGGGGCGCAGCCGATCGTGCGGCCGAAGCGATGAACTACCGTCATGCGTTCCATGCCGGCAATTTCGCCGATGTGTTCAAGCATGCGATCCTGGCGCGGATCGTCGCTCACCTGTGCACCAAGCCGCAGCCTTTTCGGATCATCGACACCCATGCGGGGGCGGGCGAATACGATCTTTCCGGCGAGCAGGCATCCCGCACGGGCGAGTGGCAGAGCGGCATCGGCCGCCTGCTGGGCGCACCGGGTGCCGCGCCGCACGATGCCGGGTCCGGTGATCCTGGGTTTGCGGCGCTGATCGAGCCCTACGTGGCGGCGGTGACGGCGCGCAACCCCGGCGCCCTGCGGTTCTATCCGGGTTCGCCGCTGTTGGCGCTCGCCTGGATGCGGCCGCAGGATCGGCTGGTCGCCTG
>JAVBUK010000240.1:0-7611 GCA_031555345.1 Xanthobacteraceae bacterium
TTCGCTCGACCTGACCTATAGGAAATAGTCCCCCGACTTCACCGAGCGTTACCCGCCCGTAACAACCGACACATGGTGTTCACGGCCCGATCTCGAGGCTGCCGTCGCAGGTCCGTCTCAGGCGCCAAATTGCCGACAGACGGCCCCTCGATCGGCGACATGCTGCGCAACCCGGTTGTCTGCTCCTCTGTCTATCGTAACAGCTCGAAGGTGCCGTTTACCGCATGTCCGACGATCATCGAAACACCGCGAGAATGCGCACCTTCAAAGGTGGGCAGGTCTTGATCCCCGGGCTCGCCGCCATCGAGTGTATCGTGCGCAATCTGACCGATACCGGCGCCTGCATCGAAATGAAGAACGCCCCCGCGGTTGCCAACAAGTTCGTCCTGCTGGTCAAACCGGAGTTGCGCAGGCACAATTGCGAAGTGATCTGGCGCGAGGGCGCGCGGCTGGGATTGCGTTTCGTGTAAGTGTCTCCCGGCACAGTCGGGAATACGCTCCCGGCCAACCCGCTCCACCTCCGGCCGCATCGATACCCTGGCAAAACTCCTCCGCTGAATGGCGGATCCGAAGACGGGTGGCATTGCCGGATATCGGAGGTCGGCATGAAAGTCGCCGGGCCAGCCGCACCGCCGCCTACTCGATCTTCGCGCCGGCGTTCTTGACCAGGTCGGCGTAGATCGGCCGCTGGTCGGCGATCAGGGCGGCAAAATCGGCCGGCGAGCCGAAGCGGGGTACGACCACCAGCTTGGTCATCACCGCCTTGACGTCCGGCGTATTCAGCCCCTCGTTGATCGCGGCATTGAGCGTCTCGATGATCGCGGCGGGCGTGCCGGGCGGCGCCACCACGCCGTTGAATGAATCACCCGGAAATCCGGCGAAGCCCGCCTCCGTCATGGTCGGCACGTCGGGCATGCCGGGCCAGCGTGTCTGGCTCGAGACGCCGAGCGCGCGCAGCTTGCCGTTGTCGATCAACGACTGCAGCACCATCATGGTCTCGACGGTGAAGTGGGTGTGCCCGCCCAGAAGGTCGGTGATGGTCGGCGCCGCCCCCTTGTAGGGAATGAAGGTGATGTCGGCGTTGGCCATCTTGGCGAAGGCGGCCGACATCAGATGCATGTTGGTGCCGAGCGCGGCGCCGTAGTTGAGCTTGCCCGGATGCGCCCGCGCATAGGCGGCGAACTCTTGCGGGGTCTTGGCGGGAATCTGCGCGCTGATGACCAGAAAGTGCGGCATCATGGCGACCAGTGCGACCGGCTCGAAGCCCTTTGGGTCGAAATCGAGGTGGGTGTAGAGCGCCGGCAGGATGCACAGCGTCGCGGCGGACGCCCACAGCAGCGTGTAACCATCGGGCGGAGAGACGAATACGCTGCGGGCGCCGATCGAGGTGCCGCCACCGGCGCGATTCTCCACGATCACCGGCTGGCCCAGCTTGATCGACATCTTTTCGGCAGTGATGCGGGCGAGCGTGTCGAGCGGACCGCCCGCGGCGACCGGCACGATGAGCTTGATCACCCTCGAGGGATAGGCCTGCGCCGCGGCCGGCCTGGCCGCCGCAACCGCAAGGCCGCCGACCATGACGGCCGCCGCGGCGGCCCGCACGATTGACCTGATGTTCACCTGGGTCTCCGTCGTTGCGCTCGATCGACAGAGGAGGCGCCACGGCATCGGGCCCGGATCGCTTCGAAGGCCCGTGTCGATCGCCCCCAGCCACCGGGAAGGGTAGCCGTATTTTCCGGCTTGGGGGAGACCGGATGACTACGAGGGAACTCGATTGATCGCCCGACGCGAGGATGATGAAGACTGCGTATTGGAGGAATTCTGTCTTCCGGCTGATGGTAGGCGGCCGGCGGCCTCGGCGGTTTGCCGGTTCGATCGCGTCTGTCGTGCTGTCTTGGCGGCCACGTCGATATCCCCGGGACCACGTCGCGCGATTCCACGAGGGCGCGCTCAGGCGCTGGCGGCATCCAACCGGGCGACATCGTCGGACGAAAGCGTCAACGCGACGGCCCGCCTGAAATTGGTGACTTGCGACACACTGGTCGCGCTGGCGATCGGTGCCGTGACGCCATCCCGCGCCATCAACCAGGCCAACGCCGCTTCGGCGGGCTGGACGTCGTGGCGGCCAGCCACGTCGTCCAGCGCCTTGAGGATCGCAAAGCCCCGATCGTTGAGATAGCCCGCCACTTTCGGCCTCCGGGCCGGGTTCCGGGCCAGGTCGGCTTCGGACCGGTACTTGCCGGTGAGAAATCCGGCGGCGAGGCTGTAATAGGCGACAACCCCCAATCCGCTGCGCCGGCACAGGTCGCGCAGCGCGCCGTCATAGCCGGCGCGATCGTACAGATTGTACTCGGGTTGCAGGACCTGGTAGGCAGGCAATCGGTTCGTCGCGGAAACGTCGAGCGCGGCCTGCAATTGCCCGGCGGTGGCGCCCGACAACCCGATCATCCCGATCTTGCCGGCGGCGATCAACGCCGCATAGGCCGACAACGTCTCCTCGAGCGGCGTGTCCGGATCCGGTCGGTGGGAGAAGTAGAGGTCGATCCGCTCGACGCCGAGACGGCGTAGCGACGCCTCGGCCGCCGTGAGGATCCAACGTCGCGAAAGCCCCTTCTCGTCCGCCACGCCGCGGTCGAAGCCGACCTTGGTGAAGATGACGACCTTGTTGCGCATGCCGGGGCGGGCCTCGAGCCAGCGGCCGATGATGGCCTCGGATTCGCCGCCCTTGTTGCCCGGCGCCCAGGCCGAATACACATCGGCGGTATCGATGGCGTTGAAACCCAGATCCACGAAGGCATCGAGCACCGCAAAGCTGGTCTTTTCGTCGGCGGTCCAGCCGAAGACGTTGCCGCCGAGAACCACAGGCGCGATCGAAAGGCCGGTGCGGCCGAGCGGTCGATGCTGCATGACCCTTGTCCTTTCGCCCAAGCGTGCCCCGCGGGCGCGCCTCGCCCCTCGGCTTGCCTCGCTGCTCTTATCTCATTTCCGGTTCGATCGGTGGTGTCCTGCACGGATCAAAAGGCGGGCAAGCACGCGACGGGAGGGTTCCTCCAGCGGCCCGCACGCTACCTCCTGTTCGACCGACAATGTCCACCATTTCGGTCTCGGCAAGTCGGAATACGCACCGTGTGCGAAACGCTCCCATGCACCGCCGGAGTCCCGGGCGCCGCGGTCAGGACAAAGGTCGAATTCCTGTCGGGCGCCGGATTGAGATAGAATCGCGCCTTCAAGAGACTAAGGAGGAAACGCATGTCGCAGAAGCCCGTGAAGCTGTGGGTCCAACAGGAGATCGCGACCGATGGGGCCACGGTTCGTCCCGGCACCTATCGGGGCCGGGAGGTCGAGCTTGCCGAACACCAGCGTGCCTACTTCCTGACGCTCCCCGACGCCGAGATCCAGGTGACCGATCACGTGCGTGCCGGCACGATCGCGGTCCAGGCGTAATCAAGGTCCAGCCGTGATCGCGGCTGGATCACTGGTCGAGCGACACCCCTTGGCGCAACACCGGCTGCTGGCCCGGCGGCATTTCAGCCGCATCGCGGTTTGCGCCCTGCAAACGGCGTCGGCAGCCGCGTCTCAGGTCGCCGCGGGGGCGTGACCGCGCAGGCGCAACGCCAGCGCAATGCGGAGAATGCCGAACAGGATCGCGAACGCGCCGATCACTCAGATCAACGCCAGTGCGCCCGTTCCCGGCTGGGCCAGCAACGCCAGCCCGAACAGCACGGCGACGACCCCGGACAGGATCAGCATCCACTCGTTGTCGATTTCGTTGCGCAGCCGGACGGCACCGATGATCTCCAACAGCCCGGTGACAATGGCCCAGCCGGCGATGAACAGCAGCAGCACCAGTGCGGTCAGGCCTGGCCACATCAACGTCATCGCGCCGACCGCGATGCCGCACAGCCCGCTTGCCGCGAGCCACCAGCGCGAACCCGGACCGCCCCCCATGACCGCCGCGACGACGGCGCAGATGCCGTCCACCAGCGCGAAGGCGCCATAGAACAGGACCAGCGTCACCAACGTGACACCAGGCCAGGCGAAGGCCAGGACGCCGAAAACGACCGCGCAGACGCCGCGCAGCAGCAACAGCCACCAATTCCCGGCGAGGGCGTGGAGCAGACCCGGCGGAGCCAGGGTTGCCCGAATGTGAGCCTGCATGGCGGAATCTCCTCGGGAAGAGGAACGCCCGGCCCACTCAATGGTTTCGTCGGCGGCGGGGCGCCTCGCCGCCATTGTCGCGAACGGCCGGGAACCTTCGGTCCACGGCGCGCATGCACCGGCCGACCGGTCAGATCCGGACGAGGTCGATCCGGAACAGGTCGGCCGGCCCCTCCTCGGCGACCAGCGAAAGCCGCTCACCGGCGCCGAGCCAAAGCGCATCGCGCGGCCGAAGGCTTTCGTCGCCGACCCCGGCGATGCCGCCGCGCACGATGAACAGGGTCGTGTCGGCGGTCGCGACCACGCTGCGGGTGCCGTTCAGCGGTTCATGCACCAGGCGATGACGCCAGGTGCCGCGTCGCGTCATGACGTTGAGGTCGACGATCGGCCCCTCGACCAGCGCCGCGCTGACCGGCACGTCACCCGAGAACGCCAGCGGAGGCGACCGAGGCCCGAGGTCGATACCGGTGCCGTCGACCACCAGGTGCAGGCCGTGCCCCTGCATGATGGCAAGGCTGCGGTCGATACCGGCAAAACGTGAAAACGGCCCCTCGGTTTCGACCTGCGCCATCGACACCCGCCAGTCGAGGCTGTCGAGGGAGGCGTCCGGCGGGAAGATCGCCACCTCGAAGGTGATGCCTCCGCCGTTCTTCCACGGCATGGCGCGATGCTCGCAGGCACGGACGATATGCATCGGAGTAAGACCGTCGGGTGCGCCAGTGTGGTTTTGGATTTGACGTTCCGATCACACTTGCGGTGCGCGCTTCATCGGAACGTCAAATCCATCACACCGGGAGTGTGTGCCTGTCTTGGCAGGTTTCGGCCCCGACTGGCCAGCGTTTTCACGCGGTCGGTCCATCAAAGGCCACATCAGCCGACCCGCGCGGTGATGAGGCGTTGCCGGACGCTGTCCCGCCGTCGGGTTCGAACCGCTTGAGCCGGTAGACCGCGATGGACATCAGCCAGCTCGCGGCGAAAACCACCACAATGAGATAGCCCAGCACGCCGAAATGCTGGTTGACCGCACCCACGGCCGACCAGACCGAACCTTCCAGATTCAGCTTTTCGGTCAGCAGGTTGAGCGCCTGAAGGCCACCGATTCCCACCGCCACCACGACGGAAATGAAGGTGATTGTCAGGTTGTAGTACAGCTTTCGGATCGGCTTGGCGAAGGCCCAGCCGTACGCGCCAAGCATCAGAACACCATCCAGCGTGTCGACCAACGACATGCCGGCGGTGAACAGCGCCGGAAACACCATGATCGTCCAGATCGACAACCCGCGCGAGGCCTCGGCGGCGGAAATTGCCAACAGCCCGATTTCAGTCGCGGTGTCGAACCCCAGTCCGAACAGGAACCCGAGCGGGTACATGTGCCAGCTCGCGGTAACGACGCGGTACAGCGGACGCAAGGCCCGTCCGGGCAGCCCCGGCTGTGCCAGCGCGCGGTCGAGGTCGTCGTCGACCAATGCTCCGCCACGCCGCACCCGCCGGAAGGTACGGTAGACCGAACACAGAATGACCAGATTGACGATGGCGAGCACGAACAGAAACAGCGTGGACACGCCGGTGCCGATGATCCCGCCGACTTCGCGGAACGCCGCGAACGACCCCTGCAACGCCGTCGCCGTGGCGGCAATCCCCGCCGACGCCAGCACCACCACCGTCGAATGACCGAGCGAAAAGAACAACCCGACCCCGACGGGGCGCTGGCCCTGCTGCATCAGCTTGCGCGTCACGTTGTCGATCGCCGCGATGTGGTCGGCATCGACGGCGTGCCGCAGACCGAGCGCATAAGCCAGCAAGGCGGTGCCGAGCAGCACCGGATGGTCGAAAAACGCATAAAATGCCGCCGACCACGCCGCGATATTGGCGCCGACCAGAAACGCGAGGATGACCATCACCTTGTCGCGCAGCCGGGCACGGTCGCCGAGCTCGCGGCGAAACATCGCGGCTACTCCACCCGCGCGGTGATGAAGATGTAGCGCAGCCGTCCGGTGCCGGTGTTGACCACGTCGTGTGCGGTACGGGCGGGCGCGTAGGTGATCATCCCCGGTTTGATCGCGATCGGCCCGCGATCGGCGAAGCGCAGTTCGCCCTCACCCTCCAACGGCACCAGGATCTCCTCGTTGACGCCGCTGTCGTGGACCCCGATCGCCTTGCCGGGCGCGAGCGTCACCAGCCCGGACCGGAACGAGCCGGTCTCCGGAACGCCTTTCAGCAACCACATGTATGGTTTGTCGCCTGGTTCGAGCGGAATGGCCTTGATCGCCGGGGCGATTGCGCCTTCGGCGCGTGCCGCCGCCGGCATGGCGGCAGCGAGGCAGGTGACCAACACGTGGGCGGTTCGAGCCATCGTCATTTCGGATCCCCCGGTCGATGTCGGCGATACGATGTCTGCGATACGATGGCGCCTGCGACCGGATCGCACCCAACCTGGCAGACGTTGCCGACGATACTCAACCCTTCTCCCGGCAACTGGCGACGACGCCTGCACCGCGTTCGAGTATGATGTTGTTGTCCAGTCTGCATACTACCCCACCGGCGCCGCACGAACCATCCCGGAATCTTCGTATCCACCCCGCGACGACGGCGGGCCGGAACGCCATCACCAGCCATGTCGACCACGATCGGGTCCCGCATCGGCGCGCAATCGTCTATGGTCGGGGGCAGTGCCGGAGAGACCAACATGCAACGCGTGACCATCACCATCGACGACGATCTCGCCGCCGAGATCGACCAGCACATGTCGGCGCGCGGCTACGCCAACCGTTCGGAAGCGATTCGCGACCTGGCGCGAACCGGCCTGCGTCATGCCGCCGGCGCAGTCGCCCACAGCCGCGAATGCGTCGCGACCCTGAGCTACGTCTACGACCACGCCGCGCGCGAACTGCCGAAGCGCCTCACCCGCGACTTCCATGATCATCATGATCTGGCGCGCGCCACCCTGCATGTCCATCTCGATCACCAGAGTTGTCTCGAGGTGACCGTGCTCAAGGGTCGCGGCGTCGACGTGAAGGCGTTCGCGGACCGCGTCATTGCCGAGCGCGGGGTCCGCCACGGCCACGTGCTGTTCCTGCCGACCGAACATGGCGCGGCGGCACCACATCACGATCATGGCCGCAGGAGCGCAAGCCGCGTCCGTTGATCCGAAACCGGTCCCCGGCCGAGCAACCCCGCCCGCTGTCGCGGCCGCCTGACGCCGCGCGGCGTCGTGCCGCCGGAACCGCGCGCAGCGCGTGGCGATGCGACGCAGGCCGGCGTATCGGCAAATTCGTACCGCCGGCGACCGGAATGCCAACGCTTGACCGAAGTCAAGCGAGAGGCGCGACGAGAAGGTGTATGCCGCATGCATCTTTGATCTTCGTCGCAACCCAGGAGGAACCATGTTCTGCTTTCAATGCGAACAGACGATGCGCACCGATACCGGCGTCGGCTGTGCGAGCGACAAGGGAG
>JAVBUK010000131.1:0-5407 GCA_031555345.1 Xanthobacteraceae bacterium
GCCCCGAGGCGGCGGACGCTGCGGCTTCGGTGGAAACGCCAGTGGACGCTGCGGGCGAGAGCGCTGTCACAGCGTTCGACACAGGCGAGGCCCCGGGGCCACAGGCGGCGGAAGGCGAAGCAACGGAATCCGCCGAATCGCTCGAGATCGCGACTCCCGAGGAGGCCATGGCGGCTTCGGAGGCAGGGGTCGATGCCGGCGAGGTGGTGACGCAGGAACATTCGCCGAAGACAAAATCCGAGGAGCCGGCCTTTATCGAGGTGTGGCGCCCCGGATGGCCGGAGGAACGGCGCCCGCGTCGCCATCCACGTGGCCCGAAACGGGCTTCCGAAGGCCAGCGCGAGGCTGGAGCCGATGGACAACCGGCCCCCGCCTCGGCCGATGCTCCGCTCGCTGCCGGCGGCGAGGAACGCGGACGGCCGCGTGGCCGGCCGGATCGGGGCGAACGTGGGGATCGGGGTGAGCGTTCGGATCGGCCGCGTGAAGGCCGCCGGTCGCGCGAGGGCCAGCGGGACCTTTCGCACCAGGATCGCGGCGAGCGCCGGGGCCACCGTCCCGATCGCCCGCGACCCGATCGACGGGACGATCGGCGCGAGGAGCGGCGGTACTACGCCAAGACCGAAGAGCGGCGTGACAAGGAGCCGGATCCCGATTCGCCGTTTGCCAAGCTGGCCGCCCTCAAGGCCCAGCTCACGGCCAATGCCAAGGATGGCCATTGACGCGAGCGGGATGGCGTTTCCTTCGATCCGCCGTCCCGCCGGATTGTTGGCCGACGTCGTCCGAAAACCGATGCCGGCTTTTCGGGAACGCGCTCCGAGGGTCTGCAGGGTGGACGAGGATCGCCAGCGAGCCGACAGATGGTTGTGGCATGCGCGGGTTGTGCGCACGCGCAGCGCGGCCGCCGCCCTTGCGGCGTCGGGGCACGTGCGACTCAATGGGGTGCGGATCGACGCCGCCAGCCGGCCGGTAAAGCTGGGCGACGTGCTGACTGTGGCGCTCGACCGGGGCGTGCGGGTACTCAAGGTGGCGGGATTCACGACGCGGCGCGGTCCTGCCACGCAAGCCTGCGACTTGTACCAGGACCTCACCCCCGTCGACGACCCGATTCGGGTCGGCGCTCCCCAACGGGAACCTGGCGGGCGTGATCGCGGCACAGGGCGGCCTACCAAGCAGGCACGTCGTGCCATTGATCGCTTCACCATTAAGGGTGATACGTAATACCGCTTATGCGGGTAAGGCTTGGCTTGCGCCCCGACCTCGCTTGGGCTAGCACCTGCGCGGTGCCGAAACCATCGGCCGGAGTGGTCCATGACCTACGTCGTTACGGAAAACTGTATCAAGTGCAAGTACATGGACTGTGTGGAAGTGTGTCCGGTGGACTGCTTCTACGAAGGCGAGAATATGCTCGTCATCCATCCTGACGAATGCATCGATTGCGGCGTCTGCGAGCCGGAATGTCCGGCGGAGGCGATCAAGCCCGATACCGAACCCGGGCTTGAGAAGTGGCTGGAACTCAACGTGGAATATGCCAAGTCGTGGCCCAACGTGACGGTCAAGAAGGAACCTCCGGCGGACGCCAAGGAATGGGACGGCAAACCCGACAAGCTCAAGCTCCTGTCGGCGGAGCCGGGATCGGGTGACTGAGGCTTTTTTGGGTCGAATTGGAAGCTAAGTCGCGATTCGCGATTAACCGGTATCGAAATTTTGCGGGGGTGGGTGGAGGAAGATCCACTTCCGCGCGCGCAAAGCTTTGATTCCGGCCAAAAATGTGTTATACGTGGAGCTCAACGAACGAGCTCCGGCCCGAGGCTCCCTGTGGGGAGCATATTTTTTCGGGGCGTCTCCGAGGAAACCGTCAGTAGGGGCGTGAGATCCACGCGAAAGCAGTGGCAGGCAAGGCGCGTCATCGGTCCAAGAAGACCGTCAGCAAATCCTCTACGGCTCAGCGCCGAAGAACCGATAAGGCTTCCCGCGGCGCGACGCGTCACCGGGCGGCTCCCGTGGCCAAGCCGTCCCGCCGACCGAGGGCGGAGGCGGTGCAAGGAGTGTCCCAAGGAATGGCTGCCAAGAAGACGACCCAACGACAAGGTTTCAAGACCAACGAGTTCGTCGTTTACCCGGCGCACGGTGTCGGGCAGATTCTCGCGATCGAAGAGCAGGAAGTCGCGGGCTGCAAGCTCGAGTTGTTCGTGATCAATTTCGTCAAAGACAAAATGACGTTGCGGGTTCCGACCGCCAAGATCGCCGCGGTCGGCATGCGCAAGCTCGCCGAACCGCCGATGGTCAAGCGCGCGCTGGAGACCCTCAAAGGCCGGGCCCGCATCAAGCGCACGATGTGGTCGCGCCGTGCCCAGGAATACGAGACCAAGATCAATTCCGGCATCATCGTCTCGATCGCCGAAGTCGTGCGCGATCTCTATCGGTCCGAGACCCAGCCGGAGCAGTCGTACAGCGAGCGGCAGCTCTACGAGGCGGCGCTCGACCGGCTCGCGCGCGAGATCTCGGCGGTGCAGCGCGTCACCGAGACCGAGGCCGTGAAGGAGATCGAGGCGGCGCTGGCGAAGGGGCCCCGCCGTGGCGCCAAGACGTCGGCCGAGGCGGCCGAGGGCGTCGACGCCGAAGCGATCGTCGAGGAGGAGGCCGCCTGAGCATTTTCACGACCGAAAGACGAAAGCCCGGCCTCGTATGCCGGGCTTTTTCTTTTTCGGCGTGTGCGCCGCGACACCGGCGCGCTGGTTCGATTGCCGTGCGGGTCGCTCCGGCAGCGCCGCCGTCCCGTGTCGCGGCGTCTGCCCGCTCTACCGGCGACGCTGGAAGGATGCCACGATCTTGCGGAACTCGGGAAGGTATTGGTCGAATTCGGCGATCGGGGCCGAGCCCGACAGACTGATCAAGCCCTCATCACCGTCCGCCAACATCACCTCGTAGAGGCCGATTTTTTCATCGGTGGAGGTCTCCGACGCGGTTGCGACATGCTCCCAGCCGTCGAGACCGGAAACCGTGACCGGTTTTTCCTCGGAAATGGCGACGTCGCGACGGGTCCGGGTGGACAGCAATCGCCGGGATGTGGCCTTCAAATCGGCCGCCGCGGCGGCATCGCTCATTTGCAGGATCACGAAACCCGGCTCCTGCCTGGTAACGGGCTTGTCGTGCATCTTGCCGCCGAGATTGTAGATCGAAACTCTTCCGACCATATTGAAATCGCCGGCATGCTTGAACGCGCCGGTATAACCCAGCGTGAAGCTTTTCTCTGCTGCGGCCGCGATATCCTTGAACGCAACGGTCTCGAGGGCGCGCTCGACGTCCCGGCGCGCGATTGTTCCGGAGCCGATCGCCGTGTCGGGAATGTTGACGGTCAGCAGCGCCGTCGTCTTGCTGTCGGCGAACACCAGCATGAAACGAGTCATGGTGCCGCCGACCTTGCCCTCGAAGGCGACGAAATCGTCGGTCCGGGCCAGTCTCAGCGGTTTGGCGTTGACGAATTTGGCCCGGATCAAGGCTTCCGGCGTCAGCTGGGACTTGAGCTGCGCAAAGGCCACAGCCGGAAAATCGGCGATGACGATCGACGCGCCGCCGGCTGTATGTTGCAGGCCGACGAAACCGGAGGCCACCGCGAAACCCTCGGGGGCGTCGATGACGACACGGCTGCCGGGCAGTTGGAAGGTTTCGGCCGTGCCGAGCGTGCTCGACAAGACCAGCGCTGCGAACGGGCCGAGAATGTGCCGGATGATTCGGTTCGATCGCAAGATGTCCCCCAAGGTCGAAAAAATCCGGTGGAGATTATTCCAGTGGGCCGACCATTACCACGGCAATCATCCCGCCCAGGCGAAGCGGTATTGGTGTGCGCCGGGTGTCCGACGACAAGAGCGTGAACGCCTTGAGAAACGTCGGGCCTATTCCGTCACGATCTTGACCTGATCGCCGGGCTTGAGGCGGTCGTTGGCGTCGAGGCCGTTGAGAACGCGGAACCGGTCGATCTGGCGGTCGATCAGCGCCATGCGGCTGGCGAGCCGTTCGACCGTGTCGCTGGGCTGCACGGCGACGCGCTTGATGCGCAGCGGTTTGGCCTGCTCGATTTCCGCCAGGGTGAGCCGGCGAAACGAGCCGATCGACGCCGCGAACGCCCGGTCGGTGTCGGGCGTGGGGCCCTTGGCCGCGTAGATGAAGCGATAGACCTCGCTGCCGAACCGCACCGCATAGAGCCGGAACGACCATTGATCGCCCCTGGCGGTGGCGGTCGCCGCCGGGAAGCCGTTGATCGTCAGTTCTTCGATCGATCCGGTGTCGACGTTCTCGATCCAGCCGGACTTGAGATAGTCCGCCAGGCTCTGCTCGGCCGGCACCCGCACCACGTCGAGCCGCATCGCCTGGCTGCCGCCCGACTTGAGGCCGAGCACCGCCTGCGCGGTGTTCTCGAGCGTGAAGCCCTCCGGTGCCGTGAAGGTGAAGCCGAGCTTGGGATGCAGGAAGCGGCGGCCGCGGACGTAGCCCTCGATCGGGTCTTCGCCGTATACGAGGCCGTCGATTCCGGCGAGATAGGCCGTGTGGTCGCGCTCGCCCCGCCCCAATGTCGCGTGCCGACGCGCATTGTTCTGCGCGTTCCTGATGCGGTCAGGTGTTGCCGGATGTGACGACAGGAAGTCGAGCGAACGCGGGTTGGTGCCGTTGCCGGCCGCCCTGAAATCGGCGTTGCGGCCCATCGAGGTCAGGAACCGGGCGGCGCCGTACGGGTCGTAGCCGGCCTTGGCCGCGAGGCCGACGCCGATGCCGTCGGCCTCGAACTCCTGCGCGCGCGAAAAGCTCGCCAGCGCGAGTTTGGACTTGGCCAGCGCCAGCGCGCCCACCGCCGGGTCGCTGACGACGTCGGATACGACGCGGCTGACGATGGCGGCCTGGCGCGCCCGGTCCTCGCGCATGGCCGCATGTTTGGCCAGCACGTGTGCCATTTCGTGCGACAGCACCGAGGCGAGCTCGGAGGTGTCGTTGGCGAGCGCGATCAGGCCGCGTGTCACGTAGATGTTGCCGGTCGGCAGCGCGAAAGCGTTGACCGCAGGCGAATTCAGGATCGTCACCCGGTAGGTGAGGTCGGGTTGCTCGGAGGCCGCGACCAGCCGCTCGACCACCTGGGTGACCGTGGCTTCGAGCTTCGCATCTTCGTAGGCGCCGCCATAGGCGGCCAGGATGCGTTGATGTTCGCGCTGGGACGCCGGCGGAACTTCGGCGTGCTTGGGCGCCGGTTGCTCGCGCAGCATCGCCGGGCGATCGACGAAGAAGCGGTCGCCGGAGCAGGCGGACATCGCCACTGCGGCGCAGATCGCCACCGCCGCGCCGATCAGGCGCCGCGCCCACCCGTGCGGCAGCGAGGTCCGGTCCGTCACCGGTCTGTTCAACCCGACCATCCCCAGCT
>JAVBUK010000004.1:0-5260 GCA_031555345.1 Xanthobacteraceae bacterium
GCCCCGACGGCATCATCCGCCGCATCGAGGTGCGCGCCCGCGAGGCCAGCAACAACTGGGCGGTGCTCGCGCTGGCCAATTCCGGCGACGAGCAGATCGACCGGCTGATCGTCGTGCCGCACTATCTGATGGCCGGGTCGGGGCTTTTCTGGCCCGACCTCGGCCTGTCCCGCGTGGTCAACATCACGCCCAGCTCGGGCGACCGTCCGGAACGGCAGGACTCCGCCACCGCCGACATCTTCCGTGTCACGCTCGACCCCGGGACGGTCATCACCTACGTGCTGGAGCTGCGGACCGGCAACCTGCCGCAGATCTACCTGTGGGAACCGGACGCCTACAAGGACAAGGTCAACAGCTTCACGCTCTACCACGGCATCGTCATCGGCATCGCCGGGCTGCTGGCGCTGTTCCTGACCATCCTGTTCGTCGTCAAGGGCAGCGTGATGTTCCCGGCCGCGGCGGCGCTGAGCTGGGCGGTGCTGGTCTACATCGGCGTCGACTTCGGATTCTGGGGAAAAGTGTTCGACATGTCGGCGGGCGCCGAACGGGTGTGGCGCGCCGCCGGCGAGGCGATCCTGGCGGCGACGCTGCTGGTGTTCCTGTTCGCCTATCTCAACCTCAATCGCTGGCACGTACGCTACGCCCACATCACCATCGGCTGGCTCGCCTTCCTGGCGGCGCTGGTGGCGGTCGCGGTGTTCGATCCCGCGGTCGCGTCGGGGGTCGCGCGCCTGTCGCTGCTGCTGGTCGCGGTGCTCGGCTTCGCCCTGGTGGTCTATCTCGCCACCCACGGCTTCGACCGTGCCGTCCTGTTGATCCCGACCTGGTTCCTGCTGACCGTCTGGGTGATCGCGGCGGGCCTGACGGTCGCGGGCGCGGTGACCAACGACATCGTGGCACCCGCCATGCTGGGCGGCCTGGTGCTGATCGTGATGCTGATCGGCTTCACCGTCATGCAGCACGCGTTCGCCGGCGGCATCATCCACGGCATCGTGTCGGACGTCGAGCGGCGCGCGCTGGCCCTGATCGGCGCCGGCGACATGATCTGGGACTGGGACGTGTCCGCCGACAAGGTGTTCACCAGCCCGGAGATGGAAGCGGCGCTCAGCCTCAAACGCGGCACGCTCGAGGGCCCGGCCGCGAACTGGCTGGAGGTGCTTCACCCGCTCGACCGCGACCGTTTCCGCGCCTCGCTCGACAGCGTGATCGAGCACCGCCGCGGGCGCCTGATGCAGGACTTTCGCCTGCGCACCCCCGACGGACACTACCTGTGGTTCGCCCTCAAGGCGCGGCCGGTGGTCGGCTCCGACGGCGAGGTGGTGCGTCTGGTCGGCACCCTGACCGACGTCACCGAAGTCAAGACCGCCGAAGAACGCCTGCTGCACGACGCGGGGCACGACAATCTCACCGGCCTGCCCAACCGCCAACTGTTCCTCGACCGCCTGGAAGCCGTGCTCGGTTTCGCCAAGGCGGACGCCACCATCCGGCCGACCGTGATGGTCATCGATCTCGACCGCTTCAAGCAGGTCAACGATTCCGTCGGCATGGCGGTCGGCGACTCGATCCTGCTGACGCTGGCGCGGCGGCTGGCCCGACTGCTCAAGCCCCAGGACACGCTGGCGCGGCTGGCCGGCGACCAGTTCGGCCTGATCCTGCTCGCCGAAAAGGATCCCGGGCGCATCATCGCGTTCGCCGAGACGCTGCGCAAGACGCTGCGCGCGCCGATCGCGTTCAACGATCGCGAGATATTCCTCACCGCCTCGGTCGGCCTCGCGCTCGCCGACAACCAGGCGAGCCGGCACGAGGAGATCCTCAACGACGCCGAGCTGGCGATGTACCACGGCAAGCGGATCGGCGGCGACCGCATCGAGGTGTTCAAGCCGGCGATGCGGGCGCGCAAGACCGACCGCCTCACGCTGGAGTCCGACCTGCGCCGCGCGCTCGAGCGCGACGAGATCACGATGCTGTACCAGCCGGTGATCCGGCTGGAAGACCGCTCGGTCGCCGGATTCGAGGCGCTGGCCCGCTGGGACCATCCCAAGATGGGCCGCATGTCGCCCTCGGAGTTCATCGGCATCGCCGAGGAGATCGGGTTGATCGTCGACCTTGGCCTGTTCGCGCTGGAACGCACCGCGCGCCAGCTCAGCATCTGGCAGCGGACCACCCGCACCCGCATCCCGTTGTTCGCCAGCGTCAACGTCTCCTCCCTCCAGCTGCTGCGCCAGGACCTGATCCACGACCTGCGTACGGTGCTCGCCCGCACCGCCCTGATCCGCGGCACCCTCAAGCTCGAGCTGACCGAATCGCTGGTGATGGAGAATCCCGAGCACGCCGCCCAGATCCTCCAGCGCCTCAAGGATCTCGGCGCCGGGCTGGCGCTCGACGACTTCGGCACCGGCCATTCGTCGCTGGCCTATCTGCAGCGCTTCCCGTTCGACACCCTCAAGATCGACCAGTCGTTCGTCCGCACGACCAGCAAGGGTACGCGGCCGGTGATTCTGCGCTCGATCGTCGCGCTGGCGCACGATCTCGGCATGGAGGTCGTGGCGGAGGGTGCGGAGACCGATTCGGACGCGATCGAGCTCTACCAGCTCGGTTGCGAGTACGCGCAGGGTTTCGTGTTCGGCGAGCCGATGAACGCCGAGCAGGCGCGGGCGATGATATCGAACGAGCACCTGGTCTCGGCGCGGTGACGTCTCCGCGCGGTGACCATCGCGGCGCGGTGGCATGCGGAACGGGAGACGGCGCCGGCCCGGCACCCGCGATGACGGCCAGTGACGACCTGCTCGCCCGCGCGGGCCTCGCGGTGTCGGGAATCGGCGACCGAAACGAAGCTCAGGCGTGGCCCGCTTCGCTCGACAGTTTGCCGAGGTCGATCCCGAGTTTGCGCAGCGCCCGTTCGTACTTGCCGCCGACGTCGCCGCCGAAAATCAATTCGGTGTCCGCGGCGCAGCTCAGCCAGCCGTTGTCCTGGATCTCCGACTCGAGCTGGCCCGGCGCCCAGCCGGCATAGCCGAGCGCCAGCACCGCGCTGGCCGGCCCGTCACCGCGGGCCATCGCCTTGAGGATGTCCAGCGTGGCCGTGAGGCAGATACCGTCGTCGATCGGCAGCGTCGAGTTTTCAATGAAAAAGTCGGCCGAATGCAGCACGAATCCCCGCCCGGTCTCGACCGGCCCCCCTTTCAGGACCTGCACGCCGCCGACCCGCGGCGGCAGCTGGATCAAGTCCGCTGCGGGAATGACCTCGAGTTGCACCAGCAGGTCGGGGAAATTGATGTGGGCGGCCGGATGGTTGACGATGATCCCCATCGCCCCTTCGGTCGAATGCGCGCAGATGTAGATCAGGCTGCGCAAAAAACGCTCGTCGCGCATGCCGGGCATGGCGATCAGCATCTGCCCGTCCAGGTAGCCCCGCTTCGGGGGCTTGTCCGTCCTGCGCGTGACTTTCATCTCTCAAGGTTACCCCGATCGCCCCCGCTCGGCAACGCGCACTTGGTTTGGTTATGGCCCGGCGCGGCCATAGACTGGCCCGGTCATCACGACCATTTCAATGGCGACAGCCATCGGCCCGGACTAGGTGATTCGCTATGAATAGATCGAGATTGCGGCGATTGTTGCCAATTTTCGTGGTCGTGGTCGGCACCGCCGCGACAAGTACCGCCGGTTCGGCCGGCGCGGCCGATGCGTCGGCCTGGGTCTCCGATGCCCATTCGGCGATGCGCCTGGTGGCGGGTTCGGCGCGGAAGGCCCCCGGTGAGCCGTTGCGCGCGGGGGTCGAAGTCAAGCTCGCGCCCGGTTGGAAAACCTACTGGCGCTATCCGGGCGACGCCGGCATTGCGCCGCGTTTCGATTTCACCCGATCGAGCAATGTCAAGGCGGTGACCGTGCAATGGCCGGCGCCCCGGCGCTTCACCGACGCCGGCGGCGCCACCATCGGCTACACGGACGGCGTAATCTGGCCGATCACGATCGAGCCGACGGTCGCGGGCGAGCCGGTCCGGCTTCGGCTGAAGCTCGACTACGCCATATGCGACAATTTGTGCGTCCCGGTCGATGGCGCGGTCGAGCTCACCCTCGACGGCGCGGCCTCGTCCTACGATCCGGTCCTGGCCGAGGCGGAGCGGCGCGTGCCCCGGAAGGCGGCGCTCGGGGAAGGTTCGCCGGCGATCCGCGCCGTGCGCCGCGATGCGGGCGGCCCCCGTCCGCGCGTCACCGTCGACGTCGCCGCACCGGCGGACCAGCCGGTCGACCTGTTCGTCGAGGGTCCGACGCCGGATTGGGCGCTGCCGCTGCCCGATCCCGCCCCGGCGCCGCCGGGCTTGCGCCGTTTTTCCTTCGAAATCGATGGCCTGCCTCCGGGGGCGCGCATCGAAGGCGCCCCGCTGCGCTTCACCCTGGTGGCCCCCGGACACGCCACCGAGGTGACGACGCGTCTCGACTGAGCCGCGGCGGACCGGATGCCGAAACCCGTGTGATGGATCTGGCGTTCCGATCGCGCTTGCGGCGAGCGCTTCTTCAGAACGCCAAATCCAGAACCACACCAACATCTTGGCGTTGCTGGCGTGCTTGTCGATTCCAACGTTGGTACCGAGCCTGCTGCAAACGGAAACGAACATCGGAACCGGCACACCAGAGGCTGGTGTTTTCGCCCCGGTGCCTTACGCTGGTCGATGACCGGCGATGGATGCTCCGGCCACGCCGGAATTCGAGTATTCGCCCCTACGGAAAGGACACGAGATGACGATCAAGGTCGGCGACCGACTTCCCGATTGCACCTTCGCGGTGATGACCTCCGACGGGCCCCAGCCGAAGACGACGGACGACCTGTTCAAGGGCAAGCGGGCCGTGCTGTTCGCGGTGCCGGGCGCGTTCACCCCGACCTGCCACCAGAACCATCTGCCCGGGTTCGTGAAAAACGCCTCGGCCATCAAGGCCAAGGGGATCGACATGATCGCGGTCACGGCGGTCAACGACGTGTTCGTGATGGGGGCCTGGCAGAAGGCCGCCTGTCCGGACGGCTCGATCGAATTCCTCGCCGACGGCAGCGCCGAATTCGCCAAGGCCCTCGGGTTGACGCTCGACCTCGGCGCGCGCGGTCTCGGCCTGCGCTCGCAACGCTACGCCATGGTGGTCGAAGACGGCGTGGTGAAGCGGCTCAACCTCGAAGAGGTGCCGAGCCAGGTGGCCGTTTCGGGCGCCGACACCCTGCTCGGATCGATCTGACGCCGCGCCCGGCCGTCCCGCCGATCACTTCGGCTCG
>JAVBUK010000372.1:0-3488 GCA_031555345.1 Xanthobacteraceae bacterium
CGAACACCTCCCCCGCACCGCGGTCCGCGCCGGAATCGGCGACACCCGCGGCCAGATGGCGCTGTTCGACCAGCTCATCGTCGCCGACGAGCGGCCGAAGGTGGTCGACCTCGGCGAACACGCCTTCGAGGCGTTCTTCAGGGTGATGACCGACATCGATTTCATGCCGGAAGCGCGCCGGCGCTCGATCGAACCGATCGTGCTGTTCATCGCCTCGCCCGAGAACCAGGCGGTCGAGGCCTACGCCGGGCTGCACCGCCAGTTCGCCGACCTGGCGATCGTGCCGGTGTTCAACGAGGGCGTCGCCCGCAGCGCCGGGCTGCGCGAAAAGTATCCCTACCGCGGCGTGTTCGCGATGCCGATCCGGATTCCCTCGCTGTCGCCGTCGCTGCGGCACATCGTCGACACCCGGCCGTTCTCGTTCTCGATCTTTCGGCGCGGCAACGGCGCGGACGTGCCGCCGATCCTGGAGGGCGAGCTGGAATCGTGGATCAAACGGGTGTTTCTCCAGTTCCGCGAACTGCAGCTGCAGCTGCTGCTGCATCGGCTGCGTTCGTCGCTGGCGCCCACCCCCTGAACCGGCGATTGCGGCGCCGGCCGGCGGCGGTGGCGGACGATACGCCCGCTCACGCCACCGGGCTAATGTCCCTCGAAGCTGACCAGCGTGCGCACCGGCACGTCGAGCTTGCGCAGCTTGTCGGCGCCGCCGAGATCGGGCAGGTCGATGATGAAGCAGGCGGCCAGCAGTTCGGCCCCGAGCCGCCGCAACAGCTTTACCGCCGCCTCGGCGGTGCCGCCGGTGGCGATCAGATCGTCGACCAGGATGACCCGGTCGTCTTTGGCGATGGCATCCTCGTGCATCTCCATTTCGTCGAGCCCGTACTCGAGCGAATAGGCGATGCTGACGTGCTTGTAGGGCAGCTTGCCCTTCTTGCGGATCGGGACGAAGCCGGCCGACACCTGATGCGCCACCGCACCGCCGAGGATGAACCCGCGGGCCTCGATCCCGGCCACCTTGTCGATCTTCATGCCCGCCCACGGCTGGACCATTTCGTCGACCGCCCGACGGAATGCGCGCGCATCACCCAGCAGGGTGGTGATGTCGCGGAACATGATACCCGGTTTGGGATAGTCCGGGATGCTGCGGATGGCGAATCTCAGGTCGGTGTCGAGCACGGTCATCGGGTTCTCGCGCGTGGCAGCACACAGGTGGCGGGTGCACACAGTTGGCGGGTGCACACAGGTGGCGGGCGCAGCCTCCCCCAACCGGGGCACGGGGGCAACGGGGGCGGCCGGCGCAGCGCCGCGGCGACCATAAGGCGGGCGACCGCAAAGGAAAACCCGGATTTCTGCGAACCGGTTGCGACGGCGCCGATGGCCGCGTCCTGTCCGGCGGGATTCTCGCCCCGCCCGCTGCCCCCGAGATCGCGCTGGTGACGGGACCACGATCAAGACCGCGGTAGTGGCCAGCCCCGACGGCGTGGCAGCCGTGCGGCATGCCGCGCAACCGAATGCGCCGGCCCCGACGCGCCGGCCGGCGTCACGCCACCGGGCAATACACCCGGGTCGCAACCCCCCATCGGTTCTGGTCTTCGCGCCGCGCGGCGGCGACGAAATAGTTGCGGTAATTGGACTCGTCGTCGCTGCGCAGCAGGTGAATGACCCAGTCGCGGGTGTACAGCAGTTCAGGATGTTCGGCGATGCGCGACTCGGTCACCAGCGAGCGCCAGTCGTTTTCGATCAGCGTGGCGAGGATCGCGCAGACCGCCGTCGGCGAAAAGTAGTGACTGTCGGGGAGGCTCTTTTCGATCTCCTCGTCGGTGGCCCAATCCGCGGTCTCGAACACCGCGATGTCGTACTTGGTGTCGTTCGGAGTCGGCTCGGCCTGGCTGACGATCGCCTTGGCGAATCGCTCGTAGACGAACAGGCGCGACCGGGTGATGAAATAGGACTCAGGATTGTAGCCGAGCGAACGGATGCGGAGCTGCGACACCGGCTTCAGAATCGAGCCGAATCGCATGAATTTCCAAAACCGCATCCTGGTCTCCTCGACGCGCCGGCGCGAACAACACGATGATCGAACGGTACGAACGCCGCCTTACGCGCCGCACACTTCGGTTTAAAACCAGCAATGCGGCGAGCCTGTCAAGCACCACAACCAGGCACCTCCGATGACCGACTGCGGGCGTCATCGGCTGAACCGCACACGTGCCGGTAACGCTGTCGAGGACCGGTGGTTCTCCCGCGAAGCGCCGCCGGTGTGGCGCGCGACGACGCGGCTCTGCCTGAATTCCAGCTCGGAGATCGGATGCGCGGCGTGTCTGGCACCGGCGTCGCCACCCGCGGAGACGAACCGCGCCCGCGGTTGCACGCCTGCCCCATCACACGCCGCCGCGAAGAGACCGCAATTGCGGCCAAGCCGGGCCGCAAACGCCGGCAAGTGTCCGTCCCTCGGACAAGTACTTTCGGGGGATCAAATGGTTGCCAAGTTTGTACGGGGGCTCGCCCTCGCGCTGTTGCTTGCGCCGTTCGCCGCCCACGCGCAGGCGGCCAAGCCTCTGGTCGACAAGCCTCTGGTCGACAAGCCTCTGGTCGACAAGCCAGTGGTCGACAAGCCAGTGGTCGACAAGCCAGTGGTCGAAGTCGCGTTCGTGCTCGACACCACCGGCTCGATGGCGTCGCTGATCGAGGGCGCCAAGCGCAAGATCTGGTCGATCGCCACCGCGATCGTCGACGCCAACCCGCAGGCCGAGGTGCGCATGGGGCTCATCGCCTATCGCGACATCGGCGACGACTACGTCACCAGGACCTACGAGCTGACCACCGACATCCAGGACCTCTACGCCAACCTGTTGGAGTACAAGGCGCGCGGCGGCGGCGACTGGCCCGAAAGCGTCAACGAGGCGCTGCATAGCGCCGTGACCAAACTCGCCTGGTCGCCGGGCGCCGCGGCCGACCGCATCGTCTTCCTGGTCGGCGACGCGCCGCCGCACATGGACTATGCCCAGGACACCAAGTATCCGGAGGTCCTGCGCCTGGCGCGCGAGCGCGGCATCACTGTCAACGCGGTGCAGGCCGGCGGCGCGCGCGACACCGAGCGGGTGTGGCGCGAGATCGCCCAGATGGGACGCGGCCGTTACATCCCGATCCCGCAGGACGGCGGCCAGGTGGTGATCATCGAGACGCCGTGGGACGTCGAGATCATCGAGCTGCAGAAGGAAATCAACGACACCGTCATCCCGTACGGGCCGCGCGCCCAGCGCACCAGCGTCGAGGGCAAGGTCAAGCAGGCGGCGTCGGCGCCGCGCGCGGTCGCCTCGGAGATGGCCGGCTACCTCAACAAGTCGCTCGGCGGCAAGCAGGCCGAGGCGATCACCGGCGCGGGCGATCTGGTCGCCGACGTGGCCAACGGCCGGCAGAAACTCGAGGCGGTGAAGGACGAGGATCTGCCCGTGAGCCTGCGCGCCATGAACGCGACCGAACGCCGG
>JAVBUK010000245.1:0-3271 GCA_031555345.1 Xanthobacteraceae bacterium
CCGGCGTGGCCAGCGTGCGTCAGGGCAAGGTGTTCGATATCGAGATCGACGGCGCCGACCGCGCCCGGGCCGAAGCCGTGCTGAAAGAAGCCGCCGACAAGCTGCTGGCCAACACGGTCATCGAAGACTACCGCGTCGACATCGCCTCCTGACCGGTCGGAGGGCCGCCATGAAATCCGCCGTCCTGGTCTTTCCCGGGATCAATCGCCAAGACGACATGGCGCGCGCCCTGGCGTTGGTGTCGGGCCGCGCGCCCACGATGGTCTGGCATGCCCATACGGAACTGCCGGCGGGCACCGATCTGGTCGTCGTGCCGGGCGGATTTTCCTACGGCGACTACCTGCGCTGTGGCGCGATCGCGGCGCGCGCGCCGATCATGGCGGCCGTGCGGAGGCACGCGGCCAGGGGTGGCCTGGTGCTCGGCGTCTGCAACGGGTTCCAGATTCTGTGCGAAACCGGCCTGCTGCCCGGCGTCCTGATGCGCAATGCGCGGCTGAAGTTCATCTGCCGCGAGGTCTGTCTCAGGGTCGAGCGTGCCGACAGTCCGTTCACGCGCGGCTACCGGGCCGGGCAGGTGATCCGCGTCCCGGCGGCACACGGCGAGGGCAATTACGTCGCGGATTCCGACACGATCGCGCGGCTCGAAGGCGACGGCCGCGTGCTCTACCGCTATGTCGCGCCGGACGGCACGCTCGACCCGGACTGGAACCTCAACGGCTCGACCGATGCGATCGCCGGGATCGTCAATCCGGCCGGCAACGTGCTCGGCATGATGCCGCATCCCGAGAATCACGTCGAAGACGTGATGGGTTCGACCGACGGGCGGGGGCTGTTCGCCGGCCTCACGGCGCACTTCGCCCGGGCGGCGTGATCGGACATTCGGCGGCGCTCGATCAAGGGCGCCGATCGGGTGTGGTCGAACACCCGGCCGCCACGCTCGGCGCCGATACCGTGCGGAGCGCCGGTGCTGATCTTTTCCGCGCCATGCATGATCTGCCGGTGCGCAAAACGCTGGAGATCCCCGGACACGGTCGCGCCCGGGCACCGCCGTCGGCGGGGGGCGATAATGGGATCAAATCACCAGAATGTCCGTGAACGGCCCATCTGTCCCTGTTTCATTGAAGAGGTCTTCGAGTTCAGCCATTCGCCGCAGAGGCTGCATTGGCTTGGCCAGATCAAAGAACCCGCTGTAGTGGGCGGTCGCGCTGCGTAGCGCCGAAAAGCTGTCGCTGCGGAGCATGCCGTAGGGCCAGAACTCGAGCACCAAAGGGTGCCTTTGGGCAAGCAATTGCGGCGCCCCTTGCAGGGCGTGTCCTTCGTATCCTTGGATGTCCATCCAGAGCATGACGTCGCGACTTCCTCGCAGGCCTTCGAGCGAATCGATCCTGATCGAGCGAACCTCGAAATGCTCCCTCTTTTCCTCGCCGAAGAGGCCGCCGGGCCCGGTGGAGGAAAAAATGCGATGGTCGCCCCAATTGTCGGTGGAAAGCTCCATGACCAATGGATCGTTGTCGGCCACGGATGCGGCGCGTTCGATGATTTCGATCTCATTGGTGAGATCGTTGATCGCGATGTTGGCGCGCAGCAGCCGACAGTTCGTGGGATGCGGTTCGACCGCGATCGCGCGCGCCGCAAAGCCCTGTTTGACGGCCGGAACGCATATCGAGCCGATATTCGCGCCGATGTCGCCCAACAGATCGATTTTGTCGATGTCTTTGTGCTCTTTCAACAGTCCGATTGCGATCTCGAACTTGTGAAAATCGGCGTTCCCGGAAATGAACAGCCCGCGGCTGATAAACCGATCCATGGCGTTGACCAGGAAGCGGCCGCCGTTTTCCTCGATATAATGATAATCGGATAGCCCGACTTCGGCGAACGCATCAAACAAGCGACTTCTGCTCGCTGGATCCGCTCCCTTGAGAAAGCGGGCGATCTCCAGCTCGAAATTTCGCCACCGACTTTCCTGCGTTTCCAAGGAAGCCGTGGCTTCCGCCAGTTTTGCCTCCGCCGAGAGAACGAGAGTCCTCAGAGCATCGCGTTCGGCGTACGCCGATCGCGCCACGGGGAGGCGGCGTAACCCGGTTTCAACGGCTGCTCGCAACCTGCTCTTGATCGGCATCCTTGCTCTCTGGGAACGTGAAAATGATACCGTATTGTGGTACTATATGATGTGCGGCGATTGCAACATCCTCGCATTCCGGTGCGGTGTTCGACCAAGACGGGTTGTTCTTGCCGCCGTTCCGCCAGTGACGGAGAGGGGTTTCCCGGCCTTGGTTCCTTTCGGTGGAAAGGTTCGTGGTCCCGGCGAATGGTGTCGCCTGAGATCGTGCAACGGCTCGACCACGACGTCGGCAGGGCGATCCGGTTGCCGGAACTTGCCAATGTTTTCGAGACTTGGCGCTCATTCCGCACGCCAGGACGGCGGCGGTGATGCAGCGCATCTGCGACGATGACCCGACGCGTTGTGATCGCCTGCGCGGACATCTGGCGGCAACAGGCCGCCGATCCCGCTGGCAGAACAATCCCGCCGAAGGACCGACGGTCGATCGTGGCTGCACGACCTGCAACCCTGGCGTGTTCGAATGCGCCGATGCCGATTTACATCGTCCCGGAGACGGCCTATTCGAGGGGCGCCGATCCCTGAAAGCGCAGTTTACGACATGCTCCGCAACGATATCGCCATCACGCCCCAACTCGTGGCCGAACACGGGCTCAAGCCGGACGAATACCAGCGCATCCTCGACCTGATCGGTCGCGAGCCGACGCTGACCGAGCTCGGCATCTTCTCGGCGATGTGGAACGAGCACTGCTCGTACAAGTCGTCGAAGGTGCATCTGCGCACGCTGCCCACCACCGGCGGCTGCGTGATCCAGGGACCCGGCGAGAACGCCGGCGTGATCGACATCGGCGACGGCCTCGCGGTCGTCTTCAAGATGGAGAGCCACAATCATCCCAGCTACATCGAGCCCTATCAGGGGGCGACGACCGGGGTGGGCGGTATTCTGCGCGACGTGTTCACCATGGGGGCCCGGCCGATCGCCTGCCTCAACGCCTTGTCGTTCGGTGCGCCGGGGCATCCCAAGACCCGCCACCTGGTCGCCGGCGTGGTCGCCGGGGTCGGCGGCTACGGCAATTCGTTCGGCGTGCCGACGGTCGGCGGCTCGGTGCGCTTTCATTCGCGCTACGACGGCAACAACCTGGTCAACGCGATGGCGGTCGGCCTCGCCCAGACCGACAAGATCTTCTATGCGGCAGCCTCCGGCGTCGGCAT
>JAVBUK010000422.1:0-7393 GCA_031555345.1 Xanthobacteraceae bacterium
CGCTACGACGTCGAACGGCTCGGCTGTCAATACTGCGGCAGCCCCCGCCACGCCGACATCGTGCTGATCACCGGCGCGATCACCAACCATGTCAAGGACGCGGTGTTGCGGTTGTGGGAGGAGATCCCCGATCCCAAGGCGACGGTGGCGGTCGGGGTCTGCCCGATCTCCGGCGGGGTGTTCCGTGAGAGCTACGCGGTCTGCGGACCGCTCGACCGGTATGTGCCGGTCGACGTCAACGTGCCGGGATGCCCGCCGCGGCCGCAGGCGATCCTCGAGGGGGTCGCCCAGGCGATCGCGATCTGGCGCGAGCGGCTGTAGGGGGCGGACCGGTGAACTTTCTGACGCTGTTCGCACGCAATCTCCGGCACGGCCCCTATACCGAGCCGTTCCCGTTCGGCCCGGCGCCGACGCCCAAGAGGCTTCGCGGGCGCATCGTTTTCGATGCCCCGAGCTGCGAAGGGTGCCGGATTTGCGAGCGGGTGTGCCCGGCCGGCGCCATCCGGTTCGCCAAGACCCCCGAGGGCCTCGCCTTCGCGTGCTGGCACAACAGCTGCGTGTTCTGCGGCAGCTGCGAGTTCCACTGTCCCAGCAAGTCGGTGCGCCAGACCGACGACTGGCATCTCGCCCATGCGCAGGACGAGAAGTACACGCGGGTCGAATTCGGCCTGATCCCCAACCAGAAATGCGCGCAGTGCGGCGCCACCGCGCTGGCCACCGCCCCGGCGGTCGGCAACATCAGGCCGGCGCCGACGGCGGACGAGATCGACCGGTTGCGGACGCTGTGCCCGAAGTGCCGCAACGCCTTGCTGAAAGCCCGAAAGGTGACGCCGTGAGCCGCATGCCGAAAGACATCGAGCCCGAACTTCGCGCCGCGGCACCCGACGGCATCGCGTTCGTCTCGCAAACCGACCGGCACGGCGTGACGGTGGCGTGGGCGGAGCTGGCGAACCGGGACGACCTGGCGACGATCGCCGCGCTGCTGCGGACGCAGGGGGCACGCCTGTCGATGGTCACGGCGTCGCAGCCGCCGGCGCCCGAGCCGGCGGAGGACGAAGCGGCGCAGGACGAGGCGGCGCAGGACGAGGCGGCCGGCGCGGCGCAAAGCAGGTCCGCGGGACCGCCGCCGACGTTCGGCGGCACGCCGCGCGACGGAACCTCCTACGAGTTGGCCTACCACTTCGATCTCGGCGGCGACACGCTGACGCTCGTCGTCCATGTGCCGGCCGGAGGTTCGGTCGCATCGCTGACGCCGCTGTTCCGCTCCGCCGACTGGAACGAGCGCGACCTGATGGAGACCTATGCGGTGGTGGTGCGCAACCATCCAGATCCGCGCCGGCTGTTCGTCGATTCCGCCACCGATCCCGCGGTGCTGGAGCGGCTGATCCCGTTCTCGACCCTGGTCAACGCCGCGTCGACCAAGGGGCTGTGGGAGAAGATCATGAGCGCGAAGGCGGGCAGATGAGCACGGTTCCGGGCACCTACACCATTCCGGTCGGGCCGCTCCACGTCGCGTTGGAGGAGCCGATGTACTTCCGCATCGACGTGCGCGGCGAGACCGTCGCGCACGTCGACATCAATGCCGGTCACGTCCATCGCGGCATCGAATACCTGGTGACCAAGCGCTCGATGGTCCAGAACGTGGTGCTGACCGAGCGGATCTGCTCGTTGTGCTCGAACAGCCACCCCGAGACGTTCGCGATGGCGGCGGAGCGGATCGCCGGCATCGTCATTCCCGAACGGGCCGCCTATCTGCGCGTCGTCGCCGCCGAAGTGAAGCGCATCGCGTCGCACCTGTTCAACGTGGCGCTGCTCGCGCATCTGGTCGGCTACGACACGCTGTTCATGCACGTCATGCAGGTGCGCGAGATCGCCCAGGACATCAAGGAGACCGTGTTCGGCAACCGGATGGATCTCGGGGCGATCTGCATCGGCGGCGTGCGCTACGATCTCGACCCGGAGACGACGGCCTATCTCGCCGGCGCGCTCGACCGGCTGGCGACCGAGATCGAAGGCGTCGCGGCGACCTACCGCAGCAACGGCTCGATCGTCGGGCGCACCCGCGGGGTCGGCGTCCTGACCCGCGAGCAGGCGGTCGCCTGCGGCGTGGTCGGGCCGGTGGCGCGGGCGTCGGGGATCGACTACGACGTGCGCCGCGAGGCGCCCTATGCGGCCTACGACCGGTTGCCGCTGACCGTCCATACGCTGGCCGACGGCGACGTCTGGTCGCGGGCGATGATCCGGCTGGCCGAGACGCTCGGCGCGATCGACCTGATCCGCGCATGCCTGCGCGACCTGCCGCGCGGCCCGCTGCACGGCGACCAGCGGCCGGACATCCCGGCCGGCCAGGCGGTCGCCAAGTGCGAAGCGCCGCGCGGCGAGTTGATCTACTACCTGAAGACCAACGACAGCGATCAACCGGAGCGGGTGAAGTGGCGGGTTCCCAGCTTCATGAACTGGGATGCGCTCACTTTCATGCTGCGCGACGCCAAGATTGCCGATATCGCCATGATCGTGAACAGCATCGACCCGTGCGTGTCCTGCACGGAACGCTGATCGACCGGCGCCGCCGCGCGGCGCCATCGCGTGAGAGAACGGAGACCAACATGCCTCACAGGATCATCACCGAGACCTGCAACGCTTGCGGCTCGTGCGAAACCGAGTGCCCGAACAAGGCCATCAGCCACAAGGGCAAGATCTTCAAGATCGATCCGACCAAGTGCAAGGACTGCGAGGGGTCGTTCGACATGCCGCAATGCGTCGACGTCTGTCAGTGCGGGTCGTGCGTTCCGATCGCCGCCTGACGCCGCCGGTTGCGCTGCCGGCGGCGGCCCGGCCGAGCGGTCTGGCGGATCGCTCGGCGTTGCAGGCAGCCGTTGGATCATGTCGAGATCTGCGGATGGCGGCGTCGCTCGGGCGCAGGGGTTTGACGAAATCCGGCCGGCTCGTGCAAGGGGCGGCCGGATTTCGTAGTGAGCCGTGAGAGCGCGTAACACCGCGGAGAACTGTCGGTTGGCTTCGGTAGACGAGCGGCACGGCTGGCAACTGCGGTGTCGAAGCCTCGTGACCAAGGCGGCCTTGGGCGGTTGAGCAGTCCAATGATCTCCTGTTATCTCGGCAAATAGTAGACGCTGGGCTTGGTGCCCAATTCCTCGCGCAAGCCGCGGCCCTTGCCTTCATCGATCATCCGGCGGAGTGGGTCTGCGGGGTTGTCGAGATCGCCAAAATGCCTGGCTTTGGTCGGACAGGTGGCCACGCAGGCCGGCTTCAGGCCTTCCTGCAGGCGCTCGACGCAGAACTCGCATTTGGTCACCTTGCCCGGAATGAAGTCCCGTTTCTGCTTGGCTTCCAGCACGGATTCCTCTTTGTCAGGATAATAGCGTTCGGGCCTGTCGGCCAAGAACTGTCGGGCTCCGTAAGGACAGGCGGTCATACAGAGCCGGCAGCCGATGCACTTTTCGGCATTGATGGAGACAATGCCGTTATCCCTTTTGTAGGACGCTCCTGTGGGACAGACACGCACACAAGGCGGATTGTCGCAGTGCATGCAGAGAACCGGCGTGGCCTCGATGCGGTAACGGGGGTATGTACCTATTTCTTCGAACAGCACCTGCGACCAGAACATGCCTTTGGGAACGTTGTTATGGGTCTTGCAGGCCACCGTACAGGCGGTGCAGCCGATGCAGCGCGACAAATCAACGATCATGGCATAACGCATGACGCACCCTCCTAAGCTTTCGTGATCCTGACGGCCGGGCTGATCTCTATGGCACCGGCAACAGGGTCGATAGCTTTCCAGTCAATGGACGCCATGCGGTTCCAGGAAACCCGCCCCGCGTTGTTGGCCGGGCCCATGTTGAAGGTTTTTCTGGCTTGGCCGCCGGAGACACCGACGGCGTCCGGATGAATGGATTCGGACAGAACAACTGGAACAGGGCCGATTTTCGAGTTGTACTTGTTTTCCACGTAGACGATGTCGCCGCTTTTCAGGCCCTTTTTGGCGGCTGTGACCGGGTTGATGACCAGTTTTCCGTAAAGGGGGTGCCGGGCGGCGATTTCCTGCAAGACCACGTTGCCGATGGCATTGTTCACGTCAAAACTGAATTGGGGCGCACGCCAACCAATCAGGTTGAGGTCGTAATTTTCCCCGGCCTTGGTGAATTCGGGCGGCCGGTGCCATTTTGGAATAGGCTGGAAGACATTCTCGATCGCGTCGTCTCCGGCCGGGTGACTGGCGCCGTGCGCGCGCAGCTGGCTCAGCATGCTGTTCTTGGCGTTGAGCAGAAAGATGTTGTAGATCGGCAGTTTGATCTGGTTGCCGGGCGCGTAGGAATACGCGTAGATAGCGCTCTCTTTCAACGGCGGCACGCTGATCTGCCCCACCTCGGCTACTTTGTCAAAATTCCAGGTGTTGCCGTATTTTCCCTTTATCCAGGCGTCGTAAACGTCCTTGATATTGGTGGTGTTCATCGGGAAGTCGGACCTGATGTTGTTCATGTTCTTGGCGATGCCGTGCGTCTTCGCCAGGAGACCCAGGCGCTGGGCCAAGTCGATCAGGATGCTGTCGGCCTGCCTTCCGTCATAGAGAGGTTTCGTCAGAGCCTTGCGGGCCCCCATGGGCCCATTGGCGATCTCCTGCTTGGCCGGCCGGTCGAATGGCCGCTCGTAACAGAAGATTTCCTCCATGTTATGGGCCTGGGGCAGAACAATATCGGCAAAGGCGGTATGTTCGTCGAAAACGAGGGAGATTGTCGCCATGAAGCCGATTTTGCGCAGGCCGGCGGATACGAGTTCTTCGCTGCCGCCCTTGGAGAACAAGTTGCAGCCGTAGGAAATGGCCGCTTTCGGCACATAGTCTATCCAGTGCCTTTTCAGGTCGGTCATGGAGTTCGAGAACTGATAGCCTACGTCGTGCGCCAGCGGGATCAGATTGGGCAGGTGCATGCCATCGGTGGGCGGGAACTTGATTTTGTTCGGGGGGCCCAAGTAGAAAATTTTGGGGTGCCAATCGTCATCCTTGGCGTATTTCTGGTGGTTGTGCCCCAGATTCCCGCCGGGCACGTCGAACGCCCCGACCAGAATGTTGAGGGTCATGGCCACAAAGTAGCCCAGATGCCCGTTCTGGTGATTGGTCAGGCCCTTGTAGATGGCGATGGCCGCGGGTCGATACGGGAAGGTCACGCCATCGATCTCAATGGTGCTGCCGATGCGGGCGTTTTCCACGAAGTCCTTGGCCAGTTGCCGCACTTTCGCAGCCGGGATGGTGGTGAGCGCTTCCTGCCATTCCGGAGTATAGGACGCAATGCTCTCCTTGATCAGCGCGAAGGCTGGCCGAGCCGTCACGCCGTCAACTGTGTAGGTTCCTTCCAGGGCACATACGGCTGAGGCGTTGTCGAAGGGTGCGGGCGATTTGCTGTTGAGATCCCAGACATAAGGCTTGTTGGTGGTCTTGTTCCTCACGTACTGGCCGTCCGGGCCGATCAGATAGCCGGCGTTGGTGCGTTGCTGGATGAACTCCTTGTCGAAGGTGTTCAGTTCCCAGATGATGACGTGCTCCATGGCCAGGAGAAAGGCCAAGTCGGTCTGCGGCTTGATGGGCACCCATTCGCTGTTGCGGAACAAGGTGGAGCAGCGTGGATCCACCTTGATGATCTTCATTCCCTTGGACACGGCATTCGCTTCGGCCAGCGATTCGCCGTCGGCCGCGCCGGAACACAGCATGCCGCGGCCGATCTCGATCTTGTATCCGCAGTGTTTGGGGTCGGCGGCTTCCAAGAACGAACCGTGCAGGATTTCCGAGGCCGAGTGTGCCGAGCAGAAGGCGCCCGGCGAAAACAGGGCATTGGGCGTGCCCAGGGCGGCGGCAAAGGGGCGGATGTACAACGAATGATACGCGCCAAAGCCGCCGAACACGATGAATTCCCGGGGGTCTTTCTCCACGACTTCCTTGATTTTCCGTGCGGTGGTGGAAAGAGCCTCCTCCCATGAAATTTCCACCCAGCCGGGGTCCACATGCAGGCCTTTTTCTGGATTGGTGCGTTTCAGCGGCCTTTTTACCCGGTAGGGGTCATAGAGGCCGACCACCTGCGCCTGGCCGCGCTGACACATGGTGCCCACGTTGTATATGCCGTCTTCGGCGCCTTCCACGTTGAGCACGATGCCGTCCTGGATCTGATATTTCGATTTGCATTTTTTATACAGGCAGCCGTCGCAGAAGCCGTAGACCGTTTGTTTTGCTCCCCTCGCCGCAACCGGGGCGGCCTTGGCAAATACGCCGCTGTCGAGGGCAAGCCCGCCCCCCAATGCAACGAATGCAGTCGCGGCCGTCGAGCTCTTCAAGAAGGTTCTTCTTGAATACGTTGCATTATCTTCGTTCATGGCCTGGCCCCTTCCTGTATTCCTTCCGGGCATTGATCGGCGAATGCCGCCAGTTCTTCGAGAACGCCTCGGTAAAAAAGCGTCTCAGCGTATGGGGCGGCCCGTCTGCAAAAGTCGCTGACCCAAGGCTGGAGATGGTCCCGCTCGAAACGTTCACGCAGCAGGCTGAACTCGGCGGCCGTCTGCAAAGAAATATTCCCGGCCAGTTCTTTCCTCCACAGCAAGGAAACAAAGGCCAGCATTACGCCGACGTAGTCGGGCCTGGAACCGTGTTGGGCGCAGCTCAGGCCTGCCTTGGCGTAAATGTTCTGCAATTCCAGAAACAGGCGGGCCGAAGCCCCCGAGCCTTCCCACCCGGTGTAACAGGCCTCGTACGGCGGAGGCAGGTGAAAACGTGTGCCGGAACCGACGCCGCGAAAGAGCCTCGTCCAGTCCCGGGCCAGTTCCAGGGCAATGTCGTCTGCACGCCGACTCGCAGTATTCCGCAGGTAACGAGCCATATCGCCGGGCATGTCACGGTCGTTTTGTTCCCATTCCGCCATGTTGCTGCGCATGCGCTCGACAAAGGCGGGCGTAGGAACCTCGTTTAGCAGATAGGTCAGAAAATCGGCTTGTTGGGCTGCGTGGTGCATATTTCCCCACGTCATGGGTATTTATAGTATTTATGAATCTACGAAAATATATTTTTGACTATCAGGTGCTTTTCGAACGTTGCGCATTGTTGCTGCTACAAGGTTGTTGATTACGGTGCAGCCGGACCGCAGCGACTGCCAGATTACGGCAACGGTGCATTGTGCTGTATTGGGCTGGCCTTTTACAGTTGGTGAAACCAGCTAATCAGTTTTATTTATGTGGTAGCCGGGCAGGTCGAAGCCCCGTGACAAAGGCTGCGAGTCTGTAAATTGAAGTGTGTCCCTGCAATCACCCTGTAGACTGAGCCCAACGGGCGGGAGATTGCAGATGAAGCTGGACAAGGCGCAGCTGGAGGCGCTGACGAAGGACTACCAGACGCCGG
>JAVBUK010000498.1:0-3035 GCA_031555345.1 Xanthobacteraceae bacterium
GCGCGGCGAAATCCGGCGGGCCCGGGCAACGGGTCAGCCGGATTTCGCATCATTCACCCGGCGTCTTGATCGGGGATTTCGCCGGAGTGTCGGCGGGAGATTTGGCGGGCATCGCCGAACGGCCGGCCACCGTCACCAGCATGTCGCCGCCCAGCCAGCGCTTGGCCACCCGCTGGACGTCCGCGAGGGTGACCGCCTCGATCATGTTGTTGCGCCTGTTGATGTAGTCGATCCCCAGATCGTCGAGCTGGATGGCCACCAGCTGGCCCGCGATCTTGCGCGAGGTATCGAAGTTCAACGCATAGGAGCCGGTCAGGTACGACTTGGCCTTGGCGAGTTCATCCGCCGTGGGGCCCTGCGCGGCGAGACGCCGGATCTCGCTCTCCATGATATCGAGCGTCTGGCCGGCGCGGTCGGCCCGCGTCGCCGTCGATGCCATGAACAGCGCCGTGTGACGGAGCGGCAGGAGCGTCGAGAACACCGAGTAGGCGAGCCCGCGGACTTCGCGCACCTCGTGGTAGAGGCGCGAGGAGAACGTACCGCCGCCGAGGATGTGATTGAGCACGAAGCCGGCCATGAAGTCGGGATCCGAGCGCGCAATCCCGTTGCCGCCGATCACCACCACCGACTGCGGCACGTCGGTATCGATGTCGATGCGTCGCCCTCGCTGCTGCGGCGCCGCGTCGGCGACCGGCTGGAGCCGCGCCTTCGCCGGCAACCGGCCGAACACCTTGTCGACCAGCACCCCGGCCTGGGCGGCGTCGAGGTTGCCGACGATGGAAATCTTCAGCGTATCGCGGGCGAAAACATCGCGGACGTAGGCCTTGAGATCGTCCGCCGTGATGGTCGCGATGCTGTCCGGCGTGCCGCGCACCGGCCGTCCGTAGGGATGGCCGGCGAACGCCGCGGCCCACCAGCCCTTGAAGGCGATGTCGTTCGGATCCATGCTTTCGCGCCGCAACAGCGACAGCGTCTGATTGCGGATGCGATCGATGTCCGCCTGCTCGAACCGCGGCGCCGTCAGCGACAGCCGGAGCAGCTCGAACGCCTCGTCCTTGTGCTCCACCAGCGTGCGCACCGAACCGCTGAGCTGGTCGCGCGTGGCATTGAAGCCGAGCTCGATTGCCTTGTTCTCGAGCCGCTCGTGGAAGCTGCGCGAATCGATGTCGCCCGCGCCTTCGTCGAGAAGGCCCGCCGCCATGCTGGCGAGCCCGCCCTTGCCGACCGGATCCTGGCTGGTGCCGCCCCGGAACGCGAAGTCCATGGCGATCAACGGGACCGACGGCTCGCGCACCAGCCAGGCTTCGATCCCCGACGGACTGACGACGCGTTCGATGTCGGTCGCCGCGGCCGGGGCGGCCAGCGACGCCAGCAGGGAAATGGCCGCCAGCGCGACGACGGCGGCCTTGCGGATGGCGATAGAGGCGATGGCCGTCACGAACGCTTCTCCTCGGGCGTGGGCAGTTCCTTGGTCAGATATCCGGTCACCGAACGTCGCTTGTCGAGCCACACCCGGGCGGCCTCGCGAACCCGGTCGGCCGTCACGGCGCGCACCTTTTCCGGCCAGTTCCTCACATCCTCGATCGTCGAGCCGGTGGTCAGTGCGGAGCCGTACCAGCGCGCGAGCGAGGACTGGTTGTCCTGGGCGTAGACCGCGTCGGCGATCAGCCGCGTGCGCGCGCGGTCCATCTCCTCGGCGGTTACGCCGTTGTTGGCGACCTCGGCGATCACCTGGTCGATCACGGTCTCGACATCCGTGAAGGGCACCCCCGGCTGGGGCGTCGCCACCACGCCGAAGCGGGTCAGGTCGACCGCCGAACCCAGGTACCAGGCGCCGGCGCTGCTGGCGAGATTGCGCTCGACCACCAGCGCGCGATAGAGCCGCCCGGTCGAACCTGACCCGAGGATGCGGGCGAGCACGTCGAGCGCTTCGGCTTCGCCCGGCTTGGCCTTGGCATAGGGCGGGACCAGGTAGCTGCGCTGCAGGCTCGGCTGGCCGACGCGGGAGTCGGCCAGGGTCACCTGGCGCACCGCCGTCGGCGCCGGTTCCTGCGGCCGCAACCGCGGCGGGACCTAGGTGATGCGGGGCACCTTGCCGTAGGTCTTTTCCACCAGGGGTCGCACCGCGTCGGCGGTCACGTCGCCGGTGATCACCACGACGGCGTTGTTGGGGGTGTAGAAGCGGCGATAGAACGCCAGCGCATCCTCGCGGTTGAGCGCCTCGATTTCGTGCCGCCAGCCAATCACCGGACGCCCATACGGGTGATTGAGATAGAGCGCGGCGGCAACCTGCTCGCCGAGCCGGGCATCCGGACTGTTGGCGACACGCATGTTGTATTCCTCGAGCACGACGTCACGCTCGGGCAGCACGTTGGCGTCGGTCAACACCAGGCCGGTCATGCGGTCGGCCTCGAAGCGCATCAGGGTTTCGAGGTGCTCGCGGGCGGTGCGCTGGAAATACGCGGTGTAGTCGCTGGCGGTGAAGGCGTTCTCCTGTCCACCGATCGCCGCCACAACCTGCGAGAACCTGCCGGCGGGGTTGTTCTCCGTCCCCTTGAACATGAGGTGTTCGAGGAAATGAGCGATGCCCGACTTGCCGGCCTGTTCGTCGGCGGCTCCCACTTTGTACCAGACCATGTGGGTGACGACCGGCGTGCGATGGTCGGGCACGACCACGACTTCGAGCCCGTTCGCCAGGGTGAAATGGCTGGCGTCGGGCGCCGCGACGGCGGGGCGCGGGGCGAACGCCAGCCAGGCCAGCGCGGCGACGGCCGCCGCGAATGTCCGGGCCGCGGCGGCGGCGCGGTCGACCGGGCCGGCATATCGCGACGTGAACGTCGCCGCGGCGAGGTTTGGCATCATCATGGGATCCGGGATCTCTGCTGCACAAAATGACCCGCGGCTCCCGACGATGCGGGGGCCGCGCTCGATCGTCGTCACGCGGGCTCGGGCCAACCCACGTTCTTCGAGCGGCGTCTGCCGATCGAAGACGTCCATCGCCTTCTGGCCTTTCTTCGTGTCGCGAACGACGCCGT
>JAVBUK010000100.1:0-3542 GCA_031555345.1 Xanthobacteraceae bacterium
CGATTGACGGCTCGTTAATGAGCGGTCCCCTATGGTTATCGGGTCTTTGCCCCCGTGTGGGACCGCCATGTCGCTGCAAGGCCCGATTGTCGTCGTTTCCTCCCACAAAGAGACCGAGCTGATCGCCGAGCTTGGCGCGGCAGGCGCTTTTCCGGTCATCGAGACCTCCTGGCGCGACAGCGCGCGGGCGGTGGTGAAAATCGCCCCGGCCGCCGTGGTCATCGCCGAGCCGCTTCCCGCCGATCTCCTGATCGCCGAAAAACTCGCCGGGGCGATCGCCACCGCTTCGACATCCGGCCCCTGCCCCTACATGCCGGTGGTCGCCCGCATCGGCGACAGCGGACCGGCTTTTCCGGGGGCCCTGCCGATCGCCCTCGAGGCGCCGCCGGCCCGCCTGATCGACCGCCTCGGATCCGCCCTGCGGGTGCGGACCCTGCATGCGACCACCTTGCGTCGTGCGGATTCGCTCCAAGGCGAATGCGACGACCTGCCGGCGCTGCCCGACGGCGACCCGCTCGACGACGCGACCGTGCTGGTGGCCGGGCGCGGCCGCACCTATCCGGCGCTCACCACCGCCGTCGGCGAACGGCTCGGCGTGATCGGGGCGCTGGCGATCGAGACGGCGGCCAAGTATCTCGACGCCCGCGATATCGACGGCGTCATCATCGGCGAAGGGTTCAGCCCGCGCCTGGTCGATCAGTTCGTCGCCACGCTCGGCAACGACACCCGCTTCCGCGATCTCCCGGTGGCGATCGTCGGCGACAGCCGGGTCTCCGTCGACCGCACCCGCCTGCCCAATCTCGACTTCGTCGTCGGCGACGCCGTCGACCTCGTCACCCGGCTGCTGCCGTCGGTGCGGCTGCACGCCCTGGCGGCGCGGCTGCAACGCCAGATCGCCGCGCTCGAAGCCAAGGGCATGCTCGACCCGCAGACCGGCCTGTTCACGATTCCGGCCTTCATGCGCGATCTCGACCGGGCGATCCACGACGTGCAGGAGCGGGGAATCGGCCTGTCGCTGGCGCGCTTCTCGTTCCCGGCATCGATCGATCGCCGGTGCAGCCTGGATGCGGCGCGCCTGGTCAGCCGTCTGGTGCGCAGTGTCGACTTCGCCTGCCGTGTCGACGACGGCTCGGTCCTGCTCGCCTTCAACGGCACGGCGCTGACCAGCGCCCATGTGGTGGCGCGCCGGATCGCCAGCGTGCTGCGCCACACCATGCTGCTGGCCGACAGCGCCGACGGCAAGCAGCGGGTCGACCCGGCCGTCACCCTCGCCGCCCTCAAGGCCAGCGACACCGCCGAATCGCTGCTGGCGCGGGTGTTCGAACCAGCCCCGGTTGCCGCCGCCTGACCGCGCCGATACCCTGCGATCCCGCCGGCGATCGGACGAGGGCGGCGTTTGTCGTCGCCGCGTCGGGGCGACGACTGCCGTCGCACTTTCAACCTCGGAGGCAAGAATGACCGTTTCGGCCCTTCCCATCACCGTGGTGTCCGACATCGTCTGCCCGTGGTGTTTCATCGGCAAGCGGCGCCTGGAGCAGGCGATCGCGCTGCGGCCTGACATCCCGGTCACGGTGCGGTGGCATCCGTATTTCCTCAACGACTGGATCCCGCGCGAAGGCATCAGCCGCGAGCAGTATCTCGTCACCAAATTCGGCTCGGTCGAGCGCTACGCGGAGATGGCGCAGCGCATCGCCGCGACCGCCGCGGCGGAGGGCCTGGTGTACGCGCCGGACAAGGTTTCGCGGCAGCCCAACACCCTCGACAGCCATCGTCTGATCGCCTGGGCCGAGGAATTCGGCCACGCCACGGCGCTGAAGCAGCGCCTGATGGAGCTCTATTTTTCCGAAGGCGCCGACCTGACCGACCGCGAGGTGCTGGTGGCGGCGGCCGCAGCCGTCGGCCTCGACGCCGGCCAGGTGCGCGCCGACCTCGCGAGTGAGCGCGACGTCGACGCCGTCACCAACGCCGCCCGCGCCGCCAAGGAGGCCGGCATCGACGGCGTGCCCTGCTTCATCCTCGGCGGTCTGGCGGTCTCCGGCGCCCAGCCACCCGACCAACTCGCCGAGGCGATCGCCCGCGCCGCGGCGGCGGGGAAGCCGTGACAAGGCGCACCGGCCGACTGACGCCGGCTGCCGCCCAATCAGATCGCCATTCGCTGTCTCTCCGTACCATAAGGCGGCCGGCCCGGTTGAATTCGCTTGGCGCACACTGGGTTCGTTTTGTCGGCCTGCCACCTTGGCGTGAGAGTCACTCGAAATTCCCGTACTGATGCTGGGCGTCATCAATTCCACGTCGATCCGCCGCGGGCGCCGAGTCCTGTCGACGAGCTGCAAATGGCGGCAGTCCATTCGCAGCATCGTGTCGGCGTGCGCGGCAGGCAGTTCGTTTTGTTGGATTGCTACTTTTACGCGACATTACATTCGATTTCCCGTCACGAGGCAAAAGGGCGTTCCATGGGGCCGCCGGTCAAGCATACCAGCCCGGGCGGCGAACAAAACTCGCGCCGCCGGAGATCCCATCAATCCACGACAATCCACCGCCCATTCTTTCGGCTGCCCCCCGCCGGTCGGGCGGAGCGGTGCATGGCGCCCCTTGATCGCCGGGTGGCGCTGCCCGGGGCAGACCGGCGAACGGTGTCACCCCACGTGTGGGCGCCGAACTACGTGATATCGTCGATGTCGACCCGCAGCGCGGCGGCGAACTTCTTGAAAGTCTTCATCGTACCTTCGCGCTTGCCGGGTTTCTGGAGTATTTCCGGACCATGACGTGTCACCGGCGCGGATGATAGTTCTTCGTAGCCCGGATCGGCGCAGCGCGATCCGGGATCGACTGCGCCGCTCGCCGAAATCCCTGCAATCGGTGCGCGCGTCGCGACTTCAATCGAGCGGCAGCAAGCCACGCTGCCCAAGGCGGAGAAATCACGGACGGGATCAGTCCCCGTGAGCTTGCACCGTGGGCGAGCATTTCCTGGATTTCGCTGCGCTCAATCGCGGCTACACATGCTTGGTGATGATCCCCCTCACGCCGCCTTGGCGCGGGTGGCGATTTTCACCAGCCGGCGCAGGATCGCGGTCGCACCCTTGAGGCGCTCTTCCGGCGTCTCCCAGTCGTCGAACAGCACCACTTTCATGTCGGGCCGCACCCGCGCTCCACTGCCCTGCTCGCGGATGAACGCGACCAGGCCCGCCGGATCGGCAAAACTGTCGTCGCGGAACGACACCACCGCGCCCTTCGGCCCGGCCTCGATCTTGGCGACGTTGGCCCGCCGGCACAGCGTTTTGAGCACGACGGTGTCGAGCAGGTGGCGCACTTCCACCGGCAGCTTGCCGAACCGGTCGACCAGTTCGACCGCGAACCCGTCAATGTCGCTCTCCTCCTCGATCTCGGCCAGCCGGCGATAGAGCGCGAGGCGCACCGACAGGTCGGCGACGTAATCCTCAGGGATCAGCACCGGCGTCCCGATGTTGATCTGCGGCTACCAGCGGTCGGCGACCTGCTCGGCGATCCCTGCGTTTAGACTCGACACAGCCTACTCCAGCATC
>JAVBUK010000408.1:0-3632 GCA_031555345.1 Xanthobacteraceae bacterium
TGCGCTGTTCTCCAGCAAGTCCTATCAGAAGAACGAGACCGATCTCGTCATCATCGTGACCCCGCGGCTGGTGCGACCGATCCGTCCGGGCGAGCCGGTCAAGACGCCACTCGACAGCACGCTGCCGGCCAACGACCTCGATTTCTTTCTCGGCAACAAGGCGGAGCTTCGTCGCGCCGACGCGCGCGAGGTCTCGGGGGCGCCCCGGCTGCCGTTCACCGGCCACATGCTCGAGCTGCCCAAGGGAGGCACCTATGCGGCGGCACTGCGGTAGAATCGCCCACGCACGCCCGGCCGGCGCGCTCGTCGCGCTCGCCGCGCTGCTCGCCGGCTGCTCGGACTTGTATCTCGACCGGCGCGAGACACTGACGCAGACCGCCGGCGACGCGGTGGTGAGCAACCGGATCGTGCAGACCATCGACCCCTGGCCGCCGGCCGCCGCCGACCGCAGCTACAGGTTCGACGGCGACAAGATGCGCAGCGCCGCCGCGCGCTATCGCTCCGGCAAGATCATCCAGCCGCGCGGCCTCGGCACCACCTCGACCTGGAGTAACCAGCAGGCGACCCAATCGGGCGGCGCGGCGGACTCCGAGATCGAATCGGCCAAATCGTCGAAATGAGGCCCGCATCTCCCGGAGACTCGGCCATGGTCATGCAACCATCGAAGACGGCCGCGAACAGGACACCGGTGATCGTGATCACCGGCGACGGAGCGCTCGAGGAAACCGTCCACGCCGCCTTCGACCCGGCGGCCCGGGTCGACCTGCGTCTGATCGCCGGCTCGGTCGGCGGCAACGAGGACGTCGACGTCACCGACGCGTCGATGGTGGTGATCGACGTCGACGCCGGCGACGCGACCGAAATGATCGCGCTGCACCGCCTCATGGCGCGGATCGGCGACTGGCCTCCGGTCGTGGTGGTGACCAATTCCTTCGACCGCGAGGTCGCCCGCCAGTTGCTGCTGATGCGGGTGGCGGATTTCCTGGTCAAGCCGGTTCAACCGGGCGAACTCGTGCGCGCCTGCGCACGGGTGGCGCAGGCTTCGAACGGAACCGGGTCGAGCGAGGCGGAGTTCTTCACCTACCTGCCCGCGGTCGGCGGCGCGGGCGTCACCACGCTGGCGATCCAGACCGCCCTCCTCCTCAACAACAGCGGGAAGAAGACGCAGCCGGCGACCTGCCTGGTCGACCTCGACTTCCAGCATGGCGCGTGCGCCTACTATCTCGACCTCGAGCCGCGCCTCGACCTCGGCGAAGTCGAGCCGCGACCGGAACGGCTCGACCGCCAGTTGCTCGAGGTGATGACCACCTACCACGCCTCCGGCCTGGCGGTGATAGCCGCCCCGAGCCGGCCGGCGGAAATGCGCACGTTCGATCCCGATCTCGTCACCCGGCTGCTCGACCTGGTGTCGTCGCACTTCGACTACGTGGTGATCGACATGCCGCGCACCTGGTTCCCGTGGACCGACAACGTGCTGCTCGGATCGAACCATCTGTTCGTCGTCAGCGAGATGACCGTTCCGAGCCTCAAACACGCCAAGCAGCTGGTCTACGCGATCCGCGAGCGCCTGGGCGACGGGCTCCGGCCGCAGGTGATCGTCAACCGGTTCGAGCAGACGCTGTTCGGCGCCGGGCTCCGCCGGAGCGACGTCGAACAGGCGCTGGGCGAGCATTTCGCCGCCGAGATTCCCAACGACTACCGCCTGGTTCGCGAGGCGATCGACCGCGGCGTGCCGCTCGACGACGTCAAGGCCGGCAACAAGATCACGCTGCAGCTCAAGAAGCTGATTGCGCCGTCGGCCCCGCCCGACAAGAGCGGCGAGTCGGCGGGGAGCCCGCTGCGGAAGAAACTCGGCTTTTCCTGGGCACGCGCCTGACGGGCGGTGACATGACAACGGCGGATTGAAACCATGGCGGGTCGATTCAGCGCGCGGCGCGCCGCTCCAGATCTGGCAGTGTCGGGTGAACAGACCGCCGGCGTCGAAAGCGGCGCCTGGGCGGCTTTTGCCGGGACCAGCCATCAACCTGCGCCAGCGACGGTACCGGCGGAGACCCCCGCACCATCCTCGACCACCGCGGAGGCGACCGCCGCGTCGTCGCCGCCGAACGGCAATGCTTCGTCGTCATCGACCAACGCCAATCCGCTGCTGGCCGACAAACTGCTCGACGCCAAAGTGCGGTTGCACCGGCGGCTGATCGACGACATCAATCTCTCGGTACTCGAGAAGCTGCCGGAGGAGGAACTCCGCAGGCACGTTCAGCATCTCGTGTCACAGTACGTCCTGGTCGAGCGGCTGGCGCTCAATTCCCGGGAGCTGGACGATTTCGTCAACGAAATCATCGACGAGATGACCGGGCTCGGGCCGATCGAACCGCTGCTGAAGGACCAGACCATCAGCGACCTCCTCATCAACGGCCCGGAATGCGTCTACATCGAGCGCGGCGGCATTCTCGAACCGACGGCGGTGCGCTTCAAGGACGAGTCGCACCTGCTGCGCATCGTCAACAAGATCGTCGCCGCGGTCGGCCGCCGGGTCGACGAGTCGCACCCGTTGTGCGACGCCCGTCTGCTCGACGGATCGCGGGTCAACGTCGCGATCCGGCCGGTGGCGATCGACGGGGCGCTGGTGTCGATCCGAAAGTTCTCCAAGAAGCCGTTCAACCTCAACAAGCTCGTCGACATCGGCGCGCTCCGTCCGCAGATGGCCGAACTGCTCGCCGCCGCCGTCAAGGCGCGGGTGACGACCCTCATCTCCGGCGGCACCGGCTCGGGCAAGACCACCATGCTGAACGCCCTGTCGGCCTTCATTTCCGACAAGGAGCGGCTGATTACCATCGAGGATGCCGCCGAGTTGCAGCTGCAGCAACCGCACGTCGCACGAATGGAGACGCGACCGCCCAACGTCGAAGGCAAAGGTGAGATCCGCCAACGCGACCTGGTCAAGAACGCGCTGCGCATGCGGCCCGAGCGCATCATCCTCGGCGAATGCCGCGGCGAGGAGGCGTTCGACATGCTCCAGGCGATGAACACCGGCCACGAGGGTTCGATGGCGACCATCCACGCCAACAATCCGCGCGAGGCGATTTCGCGGCTGGAACAGATGATCGGGATGGCCGGCCTGCCGATGACGATGGCGTCGATTCGCGGTCAGATCGCCGCGGCAGTCCGTCTCATCGTCCAGCTGTCGCGATTGTCGGACGGCAAGCGGCGGGTCATGAGCATCACCGAGATCACCGGCATGGAAGGCGAAATCCTGCAGATGCAGGAGATCTTCAAATACGCCCGCACCGCCACGCGGGACGACGGCACGGTGGAGGGCCATTTCCAGGCGACCGGCATCCGCCCGCGGTTTCTCGGCGATCTCGCCGCCAAGGGCATCCGAATCCCGGCCAACTACTTCGACCCCAGTCAGCCGCTGTGACGACCATGCCGCTCTCGTTCGACTCGTTGCATCTGTTCTACGCGTTCGCCGCGATATCGGCGGTGCTGTTCGCCGAGGGTGCCTACCTCCTGTTCCATTCCGCCACCAGCTATCGCAAGCGGATCAACCGTCGCCTCGCGCTGCTGCAGCAGGACAACAACCGCGAACGCGTCCTGGTGGAGCTGCGACGCGAGCGCGGGCTGACCGCCGG
>JAVBUK010000143.1:0-13700 GCA_031555345.1 Xanthobacteraceae bacterium
GCGGCGGTCACTCGCCGGCGAAGACGGCGCCCCCGCGCCCCCCGGCCGCCCGATCGGCGCGCTCGCCGGCGGACGGCTGCATGGCGTCGGCGAACGCCTCGGCCAGCCGGGCGAGCGACTCCTCGGCGTCGCCGCGAATGCGCACGCTGAGCACGATCGGCGCCAGCCGCGGCAGCGGCCCGTCCTCGACGATCATCAGATCGCCGGGCTGGAACAGGCTGCGCGGCATGGCCAGCACCCCGAACCCGGCGCTGACCGCCGCCGTAAGGCCGGCGAGACAGGATCCGGTGAACACCAGATCGTAGGCGAAGCCCGCCCGCTCGAGGCCGTCGGCCACGTGCTGGTGGATAGTGCAGTGCCGTCCGTGGCTGACCAGGGGAATCGGCCGTGACGGATCGAGGCGGGTGAGCGGCGAGTGGCTCCAGACCATTTCCTCCAGCCAATGGAACCGGCTGTTTTCCAGCGGCTTGGTGCCGGAACCCACCGCCACCACCAAGTCGAGATTGCCTTGGGAGAAATCCTGCACCAGCGCATCGCCCTCGTCCGCCCGCACGTGCAGATGCACGTCAGGCCACCGCCGGCGGAACAGCCCGAGGGGCCGCGGCAGCAGCCGGGGGCCAAAATCGTTCGGCAGGCCGACCCGTAGCGTCCGCCTGGCCGGATCCGGACCCGACAGTTGCACCAGGCGATCGTTGATCGACAGCATCCGGCGCGCTTCGTTGACGACGATCTCGCCCTTGGGCGTGAGGCTGACGCCGGGCGCGCTCTTGTCGAGCAGTTCACTGCCGAGCAATCCCTGCAGCCGCTTGATCTGCGCACTGACCGCCGGCTGAGTGACGCCCAGGAAATGGGCCGCTTTGGTGAAGCTCCGCAGATCGACCACCGCGACCAGCGTGCGCAACAACTCCGTTGGTATGTTGGTCATGCCGGTCACTGGGCCGGATTTCCTGTCGAGGCGTCGGGTGAGAACTTTTTTCGTCGCCATCATCGGGCGGGAGATCATTTCCATAACCGACCAATATGACAATAAGGGTGTTCGAATTTTCGTCACCCAGAGGTAAAATGCTGATTTTAGTTCATTTTTTCGTGAGCTCCGGCCGGGGTGGCCGGATTGGTGGTGCCGCGGTCATAAACTTGGGTTTGTCTGAGCCCCTGATTTCTGGATGTTCGCCACCACTTTATTACCGCGCCACTCACCTCCCCCCGGTCCGCCATGGCCGTTCCGGATCGTTGGCAACGGCCGGTTGCTGTCCCGACGGTTCCGCCGCGCCGGTGTCATGCCGCTGTTCCGAGGTCCTCGAGGTGCAGCTCCGGCCCGTCGTCCCACTTTTCCCGCGCTGGCTGATTTCGGGTGTTGCCGGTTTCCTCCGTGGGCAGCCCGGCGCTACATTGTGTCGCGCATCCACGAGGTCGAATCACCCATGTCTCTGGTCCAGCTCTACCTGCGAGTGCTCGGATTGCTCGGCCCCGAGGCCCGGCTGGGGTGGATTCTGGCGCTGGGAAACCTGGCCCTGGCCGCCACCCAGTTCGTCGAGCCGGTTCTGTTCGGCCGCGTCATCGATGCGCTGGCGGAGACCCCGGTGCAGGACGAGTCGGCATCGCTCACCCGCATCATGGTCCTGGTGGGCGCCTGGGTGGCCGTCGGAATCCTGGGAATCGCCACCGGGGTGAGTGTGGCGTTGCACGCCGATCGCCTGGCCCATCGCCGCCGCCAGGTGGTCCTGACCGACTATTTCGAACACGTGCTGCAGCTTCCGTTGAGCTTTCACGGCCTGTCGCATTCCGGCCGGCTGATGAAGGTGATGCTCGCCGGCACCGATTCGTTGTGGATGTTGTGGCTCGACTTCTTCCGCGACTACTTCGCAACCGCGGTCCTGCTGCTCGTTTTGTTGCCGATGTCGCTGTTGCTCAACTGGACGCTGGCACTGATCCTGATCGGCCTGTGCGTCGTGTTCGCGATCCTGGTCGCGCTGGTCGTCTCCAAGACCGAGGTGCTCCAGACCAGGGTCGAACGCCACTACACCGATCTGGCCGAACGCGCCTCCGACGCGCTCGGCAACGTCGCGCTGGTGCAGGGCTTTGCCCGGGTCGAGGCCGAGGTGTCCGGCCTGCGCGACGTCGTCGACCGGCTGCTGGCGGCGCAGATGCCGGTGCTGTCGTGGTGGGCCGTGGTGGCGGTACTCACCCGCGCCTCGACCACCTTCGCGCTGCTGGCGATCTTCGTCGCCGGAATCTGGCTGCACCTCGCCGGCCACGCGACCATCGGCGACATCGTGATGTTCATGAACCTGGCCGCCATGGTGGTCGGCCAGCTGGACCGGTTCGTGCGCTTCGTCAACCGCGTATTCATGGAAGCGCCGCGGCTCAAGGAATTCTTCGCCGTGCTCGACACCGAGCCGGCGGTGCGCGACCGGTCGGATGCGATCGATCCGGGGCGGCTGCGCGGGCTGGTCGAGTTCGACCGCTGCTCGTTCTCCTACGACGGCAAGCGCCCCGCCATCGCCGACCTCACCTTCACCGCCCTGCCGGGCCAGACCATCGCACTGGTGGGCTCGACCGGCGCCGGAAAATCGACCGCCCTGGCGCTGCTGCACCGCGCGTTCGATCCGCAGTCCGGCACGGTCAAGATCGACGGGACCGACGTGCGCGCGCTCAAGCTCGCGGCACTCAGGCGCAACATCGGGGTGGTTTTCCAGGAAGCGCTGCTGTTCAACCGGTCGATCGCCGACAATCTGCGCGTCGGCAAGCCGGACGCCACCGACGACGAACTGCGAGCCGCGGCGGCGCGCGCCCAGGCGCTCGAGTTCATCGCGGCGTCGCCCGACGGCCTGGACACCAATGTCGGCGAGCGCGGCCGCAAACTCTCCGGCGGGGAACGCCAACGCGTGTCGATCGCCCGCGCGCTGGTGAAGGATCCGCCGATCCTGATCCTCGACGAGGCCACCAGCGCCCTCGACGCCGTCACCGAGGCGAAGCTCAAGACCGCGCTCGACGAGGTGATGAAGAACCGCACCACCTTCGTGATCGCCCACCGCCTGTCCACGGTACGCAACGCCACCACGATCCTGGTGTTCGACCAGGGGCGCGTCATCGAGGCGGGCACGTTCGACGAGCTGGTGGCGAAGGGCGGCGTCTTCGCCGGGCTTGCCCGCGCGCAATTCGTCGCCGCCGAGGACGCTCTGGCCGAGCCGGAAGGCGCGCCGCGGCCGGCGACGAACTGATCGTCGCAGGCCAGCCGGCTGCCGATCCCATGTCCGACATCGCCGCCGCCACGGCCGCCCTTCGCGCCACCTTCGGGTTCGATCGCTTTCGGGCCGGGCAGGAGGAGATCATTTCCGCCATCCTGGCGGGACGCGACGTGCTGGCGGTGATGCCGACCGGCAGCGGCAAGTCGCTGTGCTATCAGTTGCCGGCGCTGATCCGCGACGGCCTGACGCTGGTGGTCTCGCCGCTGATCGCCCTGATGCGCAACCAGGTGGCCCAGTTGCAGGGCTACGGCATCGCCGCCGCCAGTCTCAACTCGGCCAACGGCGCCGGCGCCAACCGCGATGTCGTCGACCAGATCAGGCGCCACGCGCTCCGCCTCGTCTACGTGGCGCCGGAGCGGTTGACCAAGCCCGACACCCTGGCGCTGCTCCAACGCGCCGACGTGTCGCTGCTGGCGGTCGACGAGGCGCATTGCATCTCGCAATGGGGACACGACTTCCGGCCGGAGTACATGGGCCTGGCCGCGGTCCGCGCGGCACTCGGCGTGCAGACCGTGGCCTTCACCGCCACCGCCGACGCGGTGACGCGCGTGGACATTGTCGACCGGCTGTTCGCACAGCCGCCGCGCGTCTTCGTCCACGGCTTCGACCGTCCGAACCTGCGGCTGGCGGTGCGGCCGAAGTCGACCGGTCGGCGCGAGCTCGTCGATTTCATCGACGCCCGCCGGGGCCAGAGCGGGATCGTCTACTGCAGTACGCGCCGGGGCACGGAGGAACTGGCCGCGGCGCTGGCGCGGCGCGGATTCAAGGCGCTCGCCTATCACGCCGGCATGGAGCCCGACGCACGCTCGCACCACCAGGACGCGTTCCTGCAGGAGGAAGGGATCGTGATGGCGGCGACCGTCGCGTTCGGCATGGGCATCGACAAGCCGGACGTACGCTTCGTGTGCCACGCCGACATGCCCAGCAACATCGAATCCTACTACCAGGAGATCGGCCGGGCCGGACGCGACGGATTGCCGGCCGACACCCTCACCTTGTTCGGGGTCGGCGACATCCGGCTGCGCCGGCTGCAGATCGACGACAGCCCGTCGGCCGAGGAACAGAAGCGGGTCGACCGCCAGCGCTTGAACGCGCTGGTCGCGCTGTGCGAATCCCCGCGCTGCCGCCGCCAGACCCTGCTCGCCTATTTCGGCGAAACGGCGGAGCCTTGCGGCAACTGCGACATCTGCCTCGAGCCGCCCGCGGTGATCGACGGCACGATTGCAGCCCAGAAGGCCCTGTCGGCCGTCCTGCGCACCGGCGAGCGGTTCGGCACCGAGCATCTCGTCAACCTGCTGGTGGGCGACGAGACCGAAGCGATCCGAAAATTCTCCCACCAGGCACTCCCGACTTTCGGCGTCGGCACGGAGTTCACCAGGAACGAGTGGCGTTCGATCTTTCGGCAACTGTATGCCGCCGGGATCCTGGCGCAGGACATCGCCCGGTTCGGAAGCTGGAAAGTCACCGAGGCCGGCCGCGCCGTGCTCAGGGGCCGGGCGCCGCTGTCGCTGCGCAAGGACGCGGTGCGCCCGCGCCAGGAACGCCGGTCGCGCACCACCGCGGACGCGCCTGCCGGCGGAGCCGACGCCGGCCTGCTGGAGGCGCTGAAGAAGAAGCGCTTCGCGCTCGCGCGGGCGCAGGGCGTGCCCGCCTATGTGGTGTTTCCGGATCGCACGCTGATCGACATGGCGCGCCTGCAGCCGCGCGATCTCGACGCCATGGCGGCGATCCACGGCATCGGCCAGGCGAAGCTCGCGCGCTACGGCGAGGCATTCCTCGCGGTGATCCGCCGGCACGCCGGCGGGGGTGACACGGGCGCCTGAGCGGTGCGGCCGCAGAGGTTGCATTCGGCACGGCAGAACGCGCTGCCTGTCGCATCAGCGAGGCGGAAAAATCCTGCGGCGAGCCGCCGGCGCCGAGATCCCCGAATGGCGTATGCGCCCAACCAACGATGCAGGCGGTCCTGAGGTCTCCTCCCGGTCGAATTTTGGTCGTTTTCCTGCGCCTACTGGCCGGGCGGACCGATTCGCGGCGACTACCACCGACATGGACCGCCAGAACGTAACGGGAATTCGCCGCCGGCCGCTTTGCGCCGACGGCGAGATGCGTTTAGATACCCGCCGCAACACCCCCGAGGACGAAAGGCCGGACCCGTGCGAATTCAGGTGCTCCCCCATGTCCGTGCCGCCGGAGTTGGACTTGCCGGACTTGGACTTGCGGCCATCGCCACGGTGCCGCTGCCGGCCTCGGCCGAGGCGCTGCTGCTGATCGAGGCCGCCAGCGGCAAAGTGCTGCACGCGGAGAACGCGACTGCCCCATGGTATCCGGCTTCGACCACCAAGCTGCTGACCGCCTACGTCACATTCCAGGCGGTCAAGACCCGGCGGCTGGCGATGGACACGCTGCTCACGGTCTCCACCAACGCGGCCGCCCAGCAGCCGTCGAAAATGGGTTTTCGTGCCGGCACCCAAGTCACCGTCGACAACGCCCTCAAGATGTTGATGGTGCATTCCGCCAACGACATGGCGGTGGTGCTGGCCGAGGGCGTGTCCGGGTCGATCGAGAAGTTCGCCGACGAGATGAACGCGACGTCGCACCGCCTGGGCATGACGCAGTCGAGCTGGGTCAACCCGAACGGACTGCCCGCCGATGGTCAGATCACCTCGGCCCGCGACATGGCGATGTTGGCGCGCGCCCTGATCCGCGATTTTCCCGAGTATGACGCCTATTGGCACATCCCGGCGATTCGTCTCGGCCGCAAAGTGATGCGCAATTACAACACGCTGATCGATCGCTATCCCGGCGCCGACGGCATGAAAACCGGGTTCATCTGCGCCTCCGGATTCAACCTGGTGGCTTCGGCGACCCGCAACAATCGCCGGCTGATCGCCGTGGTGTTCGGCGCCCCCTCCTCGCCGGTCCGCGCCGCCAAGGCGGCCACGATGCTCGAACAAGGTTTCCGCGGCAGCGGCCTGTCATGGCTGATGCCTTCGCTGGGAACGGTCGATCGCCTCGCGCCGGTGGTCGGCGAACCGCCGAACCTGCGCGAGGAGATGTGCGGCAAGAATCGGCGCCGACCCGCCGCCGAACAGGCCGACGAGGTGGCCGGTCAGCCGACCAGCGATGGCGGCTCGGCGCAATCGTTCCTGCTGTCGAGTTTCAACAACAACACGCCCGATGCGTCGCTGGTCGGGCCGCTGGTCGAATCGCGGCCGCCAGTGCCGGTCTTTGTCGGGCCACCCAAGGGCGCCGCCGACGCCCCCGCGACCGCCGGGGGCCGCGCCGCGGCCCGCAAGCCGGCCGCGTCGGCGCAAGCCAGGCCCGCACCCGCCAAACCCGCATCTGCCAAATCTGCGGTGGCCAAGCCAGCAGCCGCCCGATCAACCGCCAAACCGGCCGCCAGGCCCAAGCCGGCCACCGCACCCCTGCCGTTGACGGCGAGCGACGCCAAACCGACGGCCAGGCCCAAACCTGCCGGCGCCAAGCCCCGCGCCGCCGCGGCCAAGGACGCCGCCCCGACGCCAGCCCCGATGGCCCAATGAGCGACGCCACCCGCCCGCAGGGCAACGCCCGCCGACGTGGTCCGGTGCCGCCGCTGCCGCTGACGGTGCTCACCGGCTTTCTCGGCGCCGGCAAGACCACGCTGCTCAATCGTCTGGTGCGCGATCCGGCGCTGGCCGATGCAGCGGTCATCATCAACGAATTCGGCGAGATCGGCCTCGACCACCTGCTGGTCGAGCGTGTCGATGACAACATCGTGATGCTGTCGACCGGCTGCCTGTGCTGCACCATGCGCGGCGACCTGGTCGAGGCCCTGGAACGGCTGCTGCGCGACCTCGACAACGGACGCCTGACGTTCCGACGGGTGGTGATCGAGACCACCGGCCTCGCCGATCCCGCGCCGATCATCCACACCACCATGGTGCACCCTTATCTCGGCCAGCGGTTCCGCCTCGACGGCATCGTCACGGTGGTCGACGCCGTCAACGGCATGGCGACGCTCGACGCCCAACCGGAGGCGGTCAAGCAGGCCGCGCTGGCCGACCGGCTGGTGCTCACCAAGACCGATCTGGCAGCGGCCGACGCCGCACCAGGCGCGACCGCGGCGCTCACCGCACGGCTGCGCGCGCTCAATCCGGCCGCCCCCATCCTCGATGCCGCCCGCGGCGAGGCGGCGGCCGCGCGGCTGATCGACTGCGGCCTGTTCGATCCCGACCGCAAGATCCCCGACGTCCGCCGCTGGCTCGCCGAGGAGGCCTACGCGGCGGCGGACCACGCGCACGCCCACCACCACGACGTCAACCGCCATGACGACCACATCCGCGCCTTCGCGTTCGCCACCGACACGCCGATCGCGGCCTCGGTGTTCGACCTGTTCATCGAGCTCGCCCGCTCGCTGCACGGCCCCAACCTGCTGCGACTCAAGGGGATCGTGAAGCTGGCCGAGATGCCCGAAACGCCGATCGTCGTGCACGGCGTCCAGCACCTGTTCCATCCGGTGGCGCGGCTCGAGCAATGGCCCGACGATGACCGCCGCACCCGCATCGTCTGCATCGTGCGCGACATCGAGCCGGGCAAGATCGAGGAACTGTTCGAAGCCTTCCTCGACAGCACGCCCGCGCCCGACCGGGCGGACCGGGCCGCGATCCTCGACAATCCCCTGGTTCCGTTCGGCGGCCGCGACCGTTGAACCGACACCCCACGCGCCCGCAACCCGCTCCGGCTGATCCGACAGCACCCCGACCATGAGCGACGCCCTCCCGAACCCGCCGCGCGACGCCTCCGACGTCCTCTCCTTCTGGCGCGCCGCCGGACCGGCGCGCTGGTTCAGACGCGACCAAGCCTTCGATGCCGATATCCGTGCCCGCTTTCTGGCGACCTACGAGACGGCGGCAGCCGGGCGACTTCCCGACTGGGAGGCGACAGCCGATGGCACCCTGGCGCTGCTGATCGTACTCGACCAGTTTCCACGCAACATGTTTCGCGGCCTGGCGCGCGCCTATGCGACCGACCGGCTGGCCCGCGGCGTTGCCGAACGCGCGCTGGCGCGCGGGTTCGACCGCGCCTTCGCCAATCCGGAACGGCGGTTCTTCTATCTTCCGTTGATGCATTCGGAGGACCTCGCCGACCAGGAGAGGTGCGTTGCGCTCTGCGGCGCCGCCGACGATGCCGAAGGCGTCCGCTACGCCGTCGAGCATGCCGACATCATCCGCCGTTTCGGGCGGTTTCCGCACCGCAATGCCATCCTGGGACGGCCAGCCACCGCGCGGGAACAGGAATTTCTCGCCTCCGGCGGCTTTTCCGGCTGAACTGCCGCCTTGCCGGCACGCGCGGCCGACAAGCCGGGGCATCCAGCGGCGGAACCGGCGCGGCAAAGCCGGTCCCGCGATGGCGACGGCGGCACGCCTCCCGGAACGAGTGATATGCGGTCCGGTCGGTCGCTTCGCGATCGACGGGTGGCCGCATCGTCCGGGCGCCGGGATCGCGCCCGTGGTCCGGACTTGACAAAGTTCGCTGGACCCCCGGAATGGCTCGACCGAACTTCGCATCAGCAACCAGAACGCCTGTCGGTTGCAGGCCGCCGAGGTGACTTCGGCCCGACCGTTGGGATATGCTGCCTCGCTCACATTCGATGGATTCGTCATGAAAACCATTCTGATCCCGACCGAGGATCACGATGCCATGCCGGCGGTTCTCGAAGCCGCGCGCCTGATGGCGCGTGCGTTCGACAGCTATATGGAGGGCTTCGCGGTCCGGCCATCAGCCGCCACCTATCTCACCGTCGACCCGGTAAGCAGTCTGGCGATCTCGGGGGCCTACGAGGGCGACGCGCCCCAGCATACGCAAGCCTTGTTCGAGTCCTTCATGCAGTCGCACGCGGTGCCGCGCGCCGGCATCGAGGAGCCCGCCCGCTACTCCTACGGCTGGCCACGGACCGAGCCGGCCGAGGACCTGTTCATCGGTAGCTACGCCCGCACGTTCGACCTGATCGCGATGGGCCGCCCTGGGCGGGCGCCGGAAAACCCCCGCATGCCGCCGCTCGAATCCGCGCTGTTCGACAGCGGCCGCCCGGTGCTCATCGTGCCGGCGCGCGTGCCCCAGACCATCGGCCGCAACATCCTGGTCTCCTGGAACTGCAGCACCGAGCAGGCCCGCACCAATGCCTACGCGATGCCCCTGCTGCACCGCGCCGAAAAAGTGACCGTGCTGACCGTCGAGGAGGGTTCCATCCCGGGCCCGCCCGGCGAGGAGGCCGTGCTGCACCTGCGACGGAACGGGATCAAGGCCGAGGGGCTGACCGTCAGGGCGGGGACACGCAGCAGGGGAGAGGTGGTCCTCGACTACGCGGCCGTGCTCGGTTGCGACCTGCTGGTCAAGAGCGCCTACACGCAGAGCCGCCTGCGCCAGATGATCTTCGGCGGGGCGACGCGCCACATCTTGACCAGCGCCACCCTGCCGGTCTTCATGGCCCACTGACCGGTGATCGACTGACGGATCAGCCCGCCAGTGTTCCCGTTTGGACCGATTCCTTGCCGCAACCGCCCGACCCGACATCCGCCGCACCCCGCCCCGAAGACAGCAAGTACCCGGGGTTCTTCATCGTATTCCCCTCCATCATGCTGTCGATGTTCCTGGCCGTGGTGGACCAGACCATCGTGGCGACCGCGCTGCCGGCAATCGCGGCCGCGACCAACGACGCCGAGCACACCCCCTGGATCGTCGTCTCCTACCTGATCGCCGCCACGGTGGCGGCGCCGATCTACGGCAAACTGGGCGACGCGTTCGGCCGGCGGCGACTGATGTTCGTGGCGTTGACGGTGATGATGGGCGCCTCGCTGCTCTGCGCCGCGTCACCGACGGTGATGACGCTCACCGCCGCCCGCGTACTGCAGGGGCTCGGCGGCGGCGGCCTGATGACGCTGTCGCAGGCGCTGATCGGCGAGGCGATCCCGCCGCGCGAACGCGCCCGCTATCAAGGCTATATCGCCACCGTGGCGGTCTGCGCCAACAGTTTCGGCCCGGTGGCCGGCGGCTATCTGACCGAGCATTTCGGCTGGCAGTCGATCTTCCTGATCAACCTGCCGATCGGACTGGTGGCGCTCGCCCTGACGACGCGGCTGCCGGTGCGCGCGACGCCGCGGACCGAATGGCGATCCGACCCGATCGGGCTGGTGCTGTTTGCGGTCTTCGTCGCCGCCACACTGTTCTCGCTCGAACAGATCCAGCGGGCCAACAGCGCGGCGCTGCCGTTCGCCGCGAGTCTGCTCGGCCTGGGCGTCGTCGCGCTGGTGCTGCTGATCCGCCAGGAAAACCGGGCCCCATCGCCGCTCATTCCACTCGGACTGCTGCGCCAGCCGGCGATCTGGCGCAGCGATGCGCTCGCCGCCTGCCACGGCGCCGCGCTGGTCTCGCAGATCACGTTCCTGCCCGTCTTTCTCCACGTGGTGCACGGCGCCTCGCCGTCGACCGTCGGCCTGCTGCTGGTGCCGCTCACCGTCGGGCTCGGCGCCGGCTCGCTGATCACCGGCCGGCTGGTCGCCAAGACGGGGCGCACCTTCATCTTCCCGATATTCGGCCTGGTCATGGTGACCGCCAATCTGGTGGCGTTTGCGGTATGGGCCGCCGATCTCGGCGTCGGCGCGATCGCCGGCCTGTTGCTGTGGAACGGACTGTTCATGGGCACGGTGATGGGCGTGGTTCAGGTCTCGGTGCAGAGCGCGGCCGGCTCGGTGCGACTCGGCGAGGCGGCCGCCTCGGTGCAGTTTTCGCGCTCGATCGGCGCAGCGCTGGGAACGGCGCTGATCGGTACCGTGCTGTTCGTCGCCCTCTCGCTCCGGAATCCGGAGGTCGTCCCGGTGTTCACGGCCATCCTCGAGCATGGCCCCGGCGCCGCACCGGCGCTGCCCGCGGCGCAACAAGCCGCGAGTCAGGCGGACATCCGCGAGGCGTTTCGCATCGCCTTCCTGTCGATCGCCGCGTTCGCGGCCATCGGGTTCTTTCTCGCGCTCACCAACCCGATGCGGCGGATCTGATTTCGCCGCGTTGTCGCACCCGCACCCGACGCCGGCATCCCACGTCGACCTGCCGACGTCGTCGTGTCAGTCGCCCACGACGCGACGCCATGCACGGCGCCCACACTGCGGCCAAAATTCCAGGTGACCCTGCACCAATCGGCAGTCGTGGCGCCGCCGGCAACACCGAACGCGCGAGGGCTTGTCCGAATCGTGTTTACGAATGATTCAAAATTCGAGCTGCACAATTCGTCGGTATCGGTGGAGCGAGCGACGGCTGAACACAGACGCCGACCGCAACAGGCCACCAGCGGGGCGCAACCCCGCGCGGGCGGACCGACAGCGGACCGGACCTGATGCCATCCCGAGCTCGCGTCAGATGAGCATGGTGACGCCATGATGGGTTCTCGCAACAATACCAATGACGGATCCTACGAGGTGTTCGCGCGCCGTTGGCGCCGCAAGGCGGGCAGCTATCGACCCGGTGTCGTCAAATACGTCAAGCGGATGTTCTGGAAGCGGGAGCGCAAGGCGGCGCAACGGACCATGAGGTCGCCCACCGAAAACTGATCGCATTTTGTTGGTCGCCTGATGGCCCACGGCGCGACCCGCGCCGTGGAGGCACGACGGCGAAATATTGGTATGATTGGACCGCTCGCCCCGTTGCGCTCGAGCGCGGAGGCGCAGTAGCGGTATTGCTTGCATTTCCTACCTGCTGGACACGGCTTGCCTGGAGGTGGCGGCTGACGCAAATTGTCGCACCTTTCCTGGTGCTGCACCGAGTCCCGACGTGACCGACCTCAGTCCCCCGCCCTCGCTTCTCGCCCTCGCGTCGATTTTCCTCCGTATCGGCACGTTCAGTTTCGGCGGCGGCTTGAGCGGCTGGATCTATCGCGAAATCGTGCAGGCACGCGGCTGGATGACCGAGGACGACTTCATGTCCGGGGTGGCCGTCAGCCAGATCATGCCGGGCGCCAACGTCGCCAACCTGACCATCTACGTCGGCCACCGGCTCCGGGGACTGCCCGGCGCGGTCACCGCGATCGTGGCGTTGCTCACGGTGCCGTTTTTCGCGGTGATCGCGCTGACCAGCGCCTACGGGCTGATCAAGGGTATTCCCCACGCGCAGACAGCACTGGAAGGCGTCGCCGCCGCCGCGACCGGGCTTTTGTTGATCATGGTCGCGCGCGGCGCCCGCCGCGCCGCGCAGCGGCCGACCACCCTGCTGGCGTTTCTCGCCACGTTCGCGGCGGTCGGGCTGTTCCACGTCTCCCTGCTGCCGACGGTGGTCGTGGTCGGCTCACTCTCGGTGATCGCGGCCTGGCCGAGGAACCGCGATGCGTGACGACCTCCTGTTTGCCCTGCTGGCGGTGTTCGTGCCGTTTTCCCTGGTGTCGATCGGCGGCGGCATGAGCGTGATCGCCGGCATCCAGCACCAGGCGGTCGACGTTCATCACTGGCTCACCGGGCAACAGTTCCTCGAAACCTTCGCGATCACGCGCGCCGCACCGGGCCCCGGGACCATGATCGCCACCCTGATCGGCTGGCATGTATGGGGCTGGCCGGGCGCGATCATCGCAACGCTGGGATTTTTTCTGCCCTCCACGCTGGCCTGCTACGGCGTCATTCGCGTGTGGGGCCGATACCGCGGCAAACCCTGGCACACGGCACTCGAACAGGGGCTCGCCCCGGTCGGGATGGGCCTCATTCTCGCCGGCGCCGTAACCCTCCTCCACATCGGTGACCACGAACTGCTCGGCTGGGCAACCGCGATCGGCGCCGCCTGCGTGCTCGTCTGGCGACCGAACGTGCATCCGTTCTTTCTGTTCATCGCCGGCGCCGCGGTTTTCGTCGCCGTGCAGGCGGCGATCGGGACGGCATGACGCCTGCCGCCGCGACGAGATCACGCCGATGGCGCACCAGGCGGGATGATCGTCCTGTGAAGCACCATCCCGCTCCCGCCATCGGCGGTGCGTGATCCGTTTTTCCTCGAACCAGTTCCCGCGGTCGCCGGTCACGCCCCGGGCGCAGCGCGCCGGGGTATGGCGCGCGCGACCCGAACGACCCGCGACGCCTCAGCCCTCGTCGCGCTCGTGCGGCCGTCGTGCCGACCGCCCCGCCTCGGCCAGTTCCTCGAGACGCCATTCCTCGGCGAACAGCGACAGGCAGTCGATGGCGCGGAGCAGACGCTCGCGGATGATCGGCCGGTCGAACGTCGGATTGATCTCCTCGAGCAGACGCGCGGCCGGCAGTTCGATGGTGGCCAGGTCGACGATCGCGTAGCGCAGCCGATCGACGTCCGCGGCGATACGACGCCGCTCGTGTTCGCCTTGGTAGTATCCGGGGCAGAATTCATTGTCCTCGGCCCCACCCGACGCGGTCCTGATCGGCGCGGACCAGCCAGACGCGGTTCCGCCGGACCCACCGGACTCGGCCGGCG
>JAVBUK010000070.1:0-4157 GCA_031555345.1 Xanthobacteraceae bacterium
CACTGCGCGCATACTCGAACAGCTCGGCGACGCGATCCGCCACGGTCCGGCGTGCGTCGTCGATGTCCTTGCTCTCCGTGCTGCCCGGCCGCGAGTACTGCGGCAGGCCACCGACCACCAGCACCAGGCAGCGGGCGCCGAGCTCCTTGGCCTCGTCCACCGCACGACGGTTGTCGTCGCGCACTTCCTGCACACGCGCCGCGTCGGACGTCATCATGCCGCCGCGGCAATAGCCGGAGAGCGACAGCGACAGGTCGCGCACCGCGCGTGCCGCGCGCGCCAGTCCGACCGCCGCGACCTGGTCCCGCCACGGGCTGACCCCGCGGATGCCGTGCCGTGCGCAGGCGTCGAAGATCGCCAGCAGATCGCCCTGCTTGCGCACCGTCGCGGTGTTGATGGAAACCCAACGGTGGTCGGAGAAAGTTCGCATTGCAGTACTCCGGTGATGCGCCGTCCGCCTGAACGTCTGGCGACCGGCAACTCGGCTCGGGCGCCGCGCGGGCCCGGCCGGATGTCGTATTACTCGGCAATCGCCGGCAGATCCACCCAGCGTCGCTCGCGCCAACTCGTGTGCGAGGCCTCCGCGTACTGCACGCCGCCGGCGGCGACCCGCAGGTTCCACGGAAAGTCGATGCCGTCGACGACGTGCCGCAAGAACAGCTCCCACTGGATGCGGAAGGCGTTCTTGTAGGCCTCGGTCTCGGGGATTTTCTGCCAATCCTGATAGTAGTCGACCGGCGCGGCGACGTCGAGGCTCCACTGACCCTTGGGAGTGGCTTCGCGACGCTGCGTCCAGCAATGCGTCAGGCCGGCCACCGCCGAGCCTTCGGTGCCGTCCACCTGCATGACGATGATGTCTTCGGTCCGGACGCGCACGCACCACGAGCTCATGATCTGCGCCATCGCGCCGCCCTCGAGACGCGAGATCGCCATCAGGCTGTCGTCGGCGTCGGCCACATAGGGTCGGCCGCGCTCGTCCCAGCGCTGGTGCACCAGCGTGTCGGCGTGACAGACGAGGTCGAGCGGCCGCCCGTTCATCGCCTGCAGCATGTAGAAGTAGTGCGGCATCATGTCGAGGATCATGCCGCCGCCGTCGGCCTTGCGGTAGTTCCACGAGGGCCGCTGGGGCGGCTGCAGGTCGCCCTCGAACACCCAGTAGCAGCCCTCGATGCGCACCATGACCACCTTGCCGAAGAAGCCGGACTTGACCAGCTGTCGCATCTTGTACATGCCGGGCGCCCACAGCTTGTCGGCGACGACGCCGTGCTTCACGCCCTTGGCCTTGGCGGCGGTGTAGAGGCCGAGCGCATCGGCGAACTTCTCCGCGGTCGGCTTCTCGGTGTAGATGTGACGTCCGGCCGCGATGGCGCGCTGGAGGTTCGCGACCCGCGCCGAGGTCGTCACCGCGTCGAAGTAGATCGGGTAGGCGGCGTCGCCGAGCGCGGCGTCGAGGTCGAGGCTCCACTTGTCGATGCCGGCCGCCTTGGCGACGGCCGCCAGCCGTTCGCCGTCGCGCCCGACCAGGATCGGGTCCGGCATCAGGCGGGTGCCGTCGGCCAGCGGCACGCCACCGTCGCGGCGGATGGCGACGATCGCGTTCATCAGGTGCTGATTGCGACCCATCCGGCCGGTGACGCCGTTCATGATGATGCCGATCTTGCGCTCGCTCATGGTTCGTCCGCTCCGTTGAACACGTCGATGGATCAGGCCCTGAACGGTGCCGTCGAGGCACGCAGCACCAGCGAGGGCCGGTGGATCGCCTGGTAGACCGGCGCATTCGGGTCGCCGCCACGATGGTCGCGGATGTGGCGCAGCAGGAACTCGCCGCACGCCATCGCGATTTCGCGCACCGGCAGGCCGATGGTCGACAGGTCGGCGTACCACCAGGGGGCGTCGCCGAAGCCGACGACCGACAGGTCGTGCGGGACCGCGAGCTTGAGGTGTTTGATGGCCTCGAGCACGCCCGCGCACAGGCGGGATCCGGCGGTCACCACCGCGGTCGGCCGGTCCGCCTGCTGCCACAGCGACGCGAAGGCGTCGGCCGCGAAGTCCATGCGCGGCCGGCCGAGCCGGACCAGATCGCGCGGAACCTCCAGCCCGGTCGCAGCGAACGCCTGCTCGTAACCTTTCAGTCGGCCACGGCCGGTGGACAGGTCGAGGGTGCCGCCCATATAGGCGATCCGACGGTGTCCCTGGTCGATGAGATGCCGGGTCGCCAGGTACAGGCCGGCCTCGTCGTCGATGCCGAACCACGGTGCTTCGACGTCGCTCACCTGCCGGATGAGCTGCACCCAGGGCCCGCGAACCAGCAGGTTCAGGGTGTTCCTGAGCGGTTTGGGCGACGGCACGATCACCATGCCGGCCACCCGCGCTTCCGACAGCGCGCGGACCTGGCGCTCCTCGGACACGGGGTCGTCCTCGGTGATGGCGAGCAGCAGCTGATGGCCGGCCTGGTCGCAGCATTGCGCCATCGCCTTGGCCAGCGTGCCGTAGAACTGGTTCTCGATGTCGGGAATGATCAGGCCGACCAGGGTGCTATGGCCGCGCCGCATGGCCCGCGCCGCCGAATGGGCGACGTAGCCGAGCGACGACGCGGTCGCACGCACGCGCGCCTTGGTGGCCTCGCTGATCTCCGGACTGTCGGTCAAGGCTCGCGCGACGGTCGACACCGACAGACTCAGGCAGCGCGCGATGTCCTTCAGTGTGACCTCTTGGGCCATTCCGTATCTCAGTGCCATGCCCGGCGGCGAAAACATTCTGCGGCGACGAACGCGGTGATCGTCGATGTCATAACCCTAAACTCGCTTGACCGCAAACGTTTGCGTCCTAGAATGCCGGCAACTGCTTTGCCACGGACCCCCGGGAGGACTGTGATGTCGAAGCTTGTTGCCAGCCGTCGTGCCTTCCTGAAGACCGCGGCGGGGACCGCCGGGGCGGTCGGCGCCTTCGGTGCCACGCCATTGCGTGCGCAGCAGAAAGTTCTCTGCCGCATGGCCCACGTCGAAGCGATCGGCTCGCCCCTGACGCTCGCCTTCGAGAAATGGGCCAAGGTGCTTTCCGAGCGCAGCGGCGGGCGCATCGACGCGCAGCATTTCCCTGCCGGGCAACTCGGCAACTACACGCAGCTGATCGAGGGCAGCCGCCTCGGTACGATCCAGGCCACCTGCGGGGGGCCGGACACCGAGGAAGCCATCGCGCCGGAGATCGCTGCCGCCGGCGGCGCGCCGGGGTTCATCTACGTCGACGAGGCGCATGCCGACCGCGTGCTGCAGGGGCCGGTCGGCCAGGAGGTCTCGCAGATCGCCCGGCAGAAGACCGGGGTCGAATTCGTGGATTACGGCGAGGTCGGCTTCCGCCACCTGTTGGCGAAGCGGCCGGTCGAGCAGCTCGCCGAACTCAAGGGCCTGAAGATCCGCGTGCCCGAACTGCGCATCTGGGTCGACTTCTGGCGCAAGCTCGGGGCCAATCCGACGCCGATGCCCTACGCCGACCAGTACAACGCGCTGTCGACCGGGGTGATCGACGGCCTCGAGGCCGACATTTTCTCGATTCAGGGATACAAATGGGCCGAGCAGGCGTCGCATCTGACGCTGACGCGGCATTGGTTCCTGCCCAAGGCGATCCGCATCAACGCCCGCTGGCTCGACGGCCTGCCGGAGGATCTGCGCAAAACCGTCCGCGACACCGCCAAAGAGGTGTTTGCGGAGCAACGGAAGGTGAACCGCGCCAACACCGAGGCGACGACCGACCAGCTCAAGAAGGCGGGTCTGGTGGTCCACGAAGCCAAGGACCTGCCGAAGTGGCGCGAAACGACCGAAATGCAGTTCGATGAATGGGGGGCGAAGAGCCCCGCGTCCAAGCAGATGATCACCAAGATCCGCGCTCTCGCCAAGGCCTGAGAGCCGGTTTCGGGGCACCGCGCATGGCCATCGTCGTGGAAACTACGCCGCAAGAGGCCGATCCCGCCGGCCGCTTGCGGCGGGGATGGGTCGCGCGCATCGTCGATCTGCTGGATCTCGCGATCGAAAGCATCACCGCCGTGCTGCTGATCACCACGGTGGTGGTCGCGCTGATCCAGGTGTTCTTCCGCTACGTGCTCAACGATTCGCTCGCCTGGCCCGAGGAGACCGCGCGCTGGGCGTTCGTCTGGACGGTGT
>JAVBUK010000192.1:0-2907 GCA_031555345.1 Xanthobacteraceae bacterium
ATGTTCACCATCAGCTATTCGTGCGCGGTGATCGTGCCGATCATCAGCGGCCTGCTGTGGGATCTGACCTCGTTGGCGTCGACGGCCTTCATCCCCATCGGGCTGTGCACCATCATGCTGATGGCCTTCGCGCCAACGGTCCGCCCGCGATAGCCGCCGTGCGGGCCGGACGACAGCCGGCCGCGAGCGCGCCGGGCTCGTCGCCGATCTCCGCTTCCGCTCACGGCAGCCCCCGAGCGTCGCTCGGATCACGCACGCGGCGACCGGCGGCTCAAGCCACCATCACCCGGCTCGCCGGTGCGGGATCGGGGGCGAGCGGCGCGTGATCGTGATCCTGCCGCGGCAACACTTCGCGGTAGTCGCGCTGGATATGCTCGTAGCACTCGCACGCCCGCGACCGCAGCCCGGCCTCGTCGAGCAACTCGATCCGGCCGCGGCGCTGTCGCACCAGTCCGGCCGCCTTGAGGGTCTGTTCCACCAGCGTCACCGTGGTGCGCTGGACGCCGAGCATATGGGACAGGAACTCCTGCGTGACCGGCAGCACATTCGTCTGCATCCGGTTGCGGATCTGCAACAGCCAGCGGCACATGCGGGCTTCCACACTGTGGACCGCATTGCACGCCACGATCTGCTGGGCCTGCAGCAACAGGGCCGCCTGAAACCTGCCGACGATCTGGCGGGACGCCGGGCTCTCGGTCATCAGTTCGAGGAACGCCGGGGTCTTGGCCACGAAGGCCGTTCCGGCCACCTGCACGATGGCCCCGTACGGAACGCGGGGAACACCGCAGGCCACGATGTCACCGATCATCCCCTCCGAGCCGACCACGGCGAAGTCGACGACGTAACCCGAATTGAAGGTCGTCAGCAGCGAGATCACGCCGTCGAGCGGGAAGTACACCTGCTCGATCGGCGTGTTCGCCTCGTACAGCGTGGACCCGGCGTCGATCTGCGTGAAACGCAGATGTCGTTCGAAGCGTGCCAAGTCCTCCGGCGGGAACAGGGACAGGAGATGATTGCGTTCGGGCCGTCCATATTCCATGAGAACACCTTTGTTGCTTGGCACCCACGACTGTCGTTCGACAGCTTGCCGCCCGCATTGGTCTTGGCTTCAGCCCGGACGCGACCGAGGCATTGAGTGGACGCGCTGGTCAAACTGCGGCGCGCGGTAATCTGTGGCACCCGTGCGCGCGCGCGGCATTCACAAAGGTTAATGTCCGGCGAGATTCGATCGTGGCCGCAAAACGCCCCTCCCCGCGATTCTCGTCCGCAGGACATTCCGGCGGCGGCGCGCCGGGCCAGCCGGCGCCGTCCGACAGCGACGGTGTCGCCGGCTTCGAGCGCAAGGCCCGGTCGGCGGAACCGGCAACCGAACAAGGCATTACTCTGATGTGGAATTGAGCTGGTTGGTCGCTCGGGTCGGCCGGATTGGGGCGAGCCACGCGGCGAGCGAGCGACCCCACCATTCGCCGCACAAGTGACCGAGCGGCCGGCATTCCAAGCGTGGCAGCGTAGGTTGGTCCGCGCCACGACCCGCCGCGAATGGAATTACGGCTCGGCCGAATTCGCCGAACGACACGGTATCAGGAGCCCGCCGCCCCCGAGCCCCGGAGTGGTGCGGTGCAGGCGATGCGCATCACCGCCGGCGCACGGAAAAAAACGGGGCCGGCGACCTGCGGTCCCGGCCCCGGCAGAACGCTCCGCCGTGGTCAGCGCACATAGACCCCCGGACGACGGGGCGGCGGTCCGCGATGGACTGGAGGCGGCGGTCCACGGTGAACCCTGGGCGGCGGCCCACGGTGATACACCGGCGGTGGCGGGCGACGAACCACGGGCGGCGCCCCATAGGTCCAGCCGCGCCAGCCGGCCGGCCCACCCCAGCCATAGCCGCGGCGCGCGGCATAGCCACACCAGTACCATCCGGGCCCCTTCCAGCCGGCTGGATACCAGCAGTAGTTGCGACCGCCATAGGCGTATTGGACGGTTTCGGTCGCATCGAACCCGTCTGCCGCGACGCCCAATCCGGCGGGAGTGCCGGCGGTCATCGCCTCGGCGCGCGGGACGGCCACGGCCCCCACGCACAGGGCGGTACCGACCGCCAAGGCCATCAGAGTAGATTTTCGCATGAAGTTTTCCCCGAGTTGATGATGGGACAAACGAACCCAGATTCGCGTCCTTTTTGAGATCATCCACCCGTTGCACCGTGACCCCGCACGTGGCCGCCGTCAATGGCGTTGCGGGCCGAGTGCATCGGCGAAGGTGCTCGGTTGCAAAAAACGAAAACTCAACCGTACAACCCGACGACGATCGGCAGCCGCGCGGCGCGGATGGCGGGAAACAGTCCGCCCAGCAACCCCACCACCAGGGCGAGGGCCACGCCCTGCAGGATCACGTCCGGGGCCAGCCGGAAACTGAAAACCACCTGGGTGAACCCGGCGCCCATGGTCGAGGTGGTGAAGCCGTCGAACACCGCATAGGTCGCCAGCGCCCCGATCACCCCGCCGAAGGCCGCGAGGATGAGCGACTCCACCAAAGTGCCGATGAAGGCGGGCGTTCCGCCGAACCCGATCGCCCGCAGGGTGGCGATCTCCACCGTGCGCGCCGCAACCGACGAATACATCGTGTTGAGCGCGCCGGCGAGTGCGCCCAACGCCATGGCGATGGCGAGCGGCCAGCCGAGTTTCTGGATCAGATCGGTGGTCTGCGACGCCTGATCGGCGAAAAACGCGGCCTCCGACTTGGTGTCGAGTTTCAGGCGCGGGTCGCCGTCGACATAGCCGCGCAAGCCGGCCAGGGCCGAAGCGCTCGTCAGCTTCACCCGCACGGTCTGAAAATAGTTGTTGCGGTTGAACAGGCTCTGCACCACCGGCCGGTCCGCCCAGATTTCCGATTCGAACACGCTGCCGCCGG
>JAVBUK010000211.1:0-2712 GCA_031555345.1 Xanthobacteraceae bacterium
TGGGATCGGGGATGGCGTCGAGGATCATGCTGAAGTACTCATAGACCTTGTTGGGCGGCGCCGAGCCGTCGTGGTCGGCGTGTTCGATGTCAGTCGCGCCGATATCGAGCCAATGCCTAGTAAAGGTGACAGCGTCCTCCAGTCTGGTCGGCCCGGAGATTGGGCTGCCCCAGATGGTACTGACTGTACCGTTGAACTTGAGGCCCGCGTCGGTCGCCTTTTTGATGCACCGCTCGGCTTCCCGCCAGTATTCCGGAAGCGTCACGCCGGAGTTGGCGAAGTGGTGGTTCTCGTCGGTGGATACCATCATCAGGATACGGTCGGGGCCGCATCCCTTCTGTCGCAACTCAATGGCCCGGTCGACGGCGTTTTCACGGATGGTCACCGCGGTGATTTCGACGTCGTTCCAGTCGATCCCTGCGCGGGCAACGACCTTGCTTTCCCTCACGCGACGGAGCAGTTCTTCGGCGTCGCGGAACTGCGGCATATTTCTCGGGTTCCCGAGATTGGTGAGTTCCAGGCGCCTGACTCCGGCGAGAATCAACTGCTCGGCATAATAGACCTTCGCATCGGTCGAAATGAATTTCTCCTCGTGCTGCAGGCCATCCCGAATGGTTATATCGCCGACCACGACTTTCTTCGGGATCTTCAAATCGAACACCATTAAGTCACCCCCGTGGGATCAAGGATTCGAAAGTCGGCCGCCACGCCGCATCCGGCCCGGTCGAAGCAGAGTCGGGCTTAGCGCGTCGGGATCGCGCCCGTGAACGGCGGCACGCTGTCGGAGCCCGCAAAGCACCGAATGCAAGTGGCGACGCACCGACAGCGATCCGTCGGCAGAAGCACACCTCAGCGCTAGGTTCGAGATCGGCAGTTGGTGACACAACGTTAACGACCGGTGGTTTTCAGTTGAAATACTTTCTATGTCGGAATCTAGATTCCAAACCGCTGATGCGCGGATGCATTCGGCTGTCTGCGACCGAAGCGACAGGCCGGCATTTGGGGTTGGACCAGGAGGTCCCCCATGGCTCGCCACGTCTGAATACCGATGGCATGGTGGCTGACCGAATTGATGCTACTGCCCGGGCAATCGGCGCCGCGCGCGACACTCGAGAATCACGCCTGAACATCGTGGCGCCGGTTCCGAGCGGCCTGACCGTTGAGATGCCTCGCCGGTTCCGCGGAAGGGTTTGGCTATTGATGTGCGGAGACATAAAAATCGGACGGTATACAGGGACGCGTGCCGAAAAAGTACACCTGGGGGTATTGCACGGCGGTCGGCCGGAAGAGGCGATGAAACGAGTGTTGTCACGATTTCCAACGTCTTGCGCGAATGACGTTAGACCGCGGGCTTGAACGACGCAAAACCTTGATCTTGATCAGGAGCATGCGGTTCGAACAAACGCGCGAAGCTTGGGGTGATCGACATAAGAGGCACCTCGAACAATTCCACCTCGGGCACTTCGAGCAAAACCTCTGCCGGCAAAGCCAGCCGCCGCAACGGCAAAAATTGTTAGCAAGACAGGCAAATAGCCACGAGCATGATATCATCACCAGTCGCAAAGCGTCGGAATACGTCAGTTTTCGAGGTGCCCATGGAACTACGTCTATGCCGCTATTTCGTCGCCGTTGCCGAGGAACTAAATTTCACTCGCGCGGCCGAGCGGCTGCACACGGCACAACCTTCCTTGAGCCAGCAGATTCGCCAACTCGAGGAAGAGATCGGAACCCCGCTCTTCCATCGGGACAAGCACCGTGTTCAACTGACCGAGGCGGGCCTCGTCTTTCTTCGCGAGGCGCGGATCGTGCTCGAAGCCGCGGCCCGCGCGGTCAATCTCGCAAGGCAATCGGTTTCGCTGAAGATCGGATTACTACCCGGACCCGCCGCCAAGATCCTACCGCGCATGGCCCCTATACTGGCCTGCGCGCGTCCGAACTATCCTTTTGACCTGCGGACATTGTCTTCGCCCCGCCAACTCCAGGCCCTGCAGAACCGCGAGATCGACGTCGGAATCATCCATGGAAGAAACGAAAGCGACAACGACATCGTTTCGAAACTGCTTTTCAAAGACAGGCTGGTTGCCATCGTACCGGCGAACCATGCGCTGGCCGAACAAGAGCGGGTGACCCCTGACGACCTGGCGCAGCTACCTCTCGTCCAGGTCGAACGCGCCTTCGCTCCGGTCGTCCACGATGCAATGTACCTGCTTGGGCGCAATGCCGGCGTCCATTTCGATACCCTGCTGGAAACCGACAGTCTGATTACGGCCTTGAACACGGTTGCGGCCGGGCTGGGGTTCAGCCTGTTCGCAAAATATGCCGAGCTGGTACTGCCCGCGGGGACTGTTGCCAAGCCGGTCGACGCGGATCCGGTACCTGAAATCGCGGTTTTTGTAGCCTATCGACAAGACAACAAGTCGCCGCAACTTTCATCCTTTTTGAAGATGCTTCTGAGCCTGTTCACCGAGGGTGATGAGGAGCTGCGCGGTACGTGAGCCAGGCCGCCATCCGCTGAGTACGGCGTGAGCAAGCAGATGGCGCAAACAGATGGTGAATGAAAGCAGCTCCGCGCGGTCGTGTCCCGCCGAGTGGTGTAGCTCGGTAGAGCGAAGCCGCCCGCCCGCGCGCCCTGAAGTAGCGCCGTAGCGGGCGGGCGGCTTTGTGGCGGTCACCGGCGGTTCGCCGGTAGGATCGGGTTGTTGACACCAACCT
>JAVBUK010000373.1:0-2975 GCA_031555345.1 Xanthobacteraceae bacterium
ACGGCGGAAAGATCGACCCGGATGTCCCCCAGTGCGCCGTCCACCCGCAGCGTGGCGCGCGCTTTGCCATCCGTCACCTTATTGTCCGCCGTCTGGCCGCCGCCCGGATCCGCCCCCTCACCCGATACGTCGAACCGGGCGTTGAGCCGGGTCGCCGCCGTGCGCGCCGCCACGCCCTCGAGGGTCTCGGCCGCCTGCGGCAGGAAGCGCCCGGCGAGGCGCGCGGCGCCGTCCAGCCGCTTGGCGTCGATGGTCATCGACACCGAGCCGCGTGGCACCCCGGCGCCGGTATCGATGCGCCCACTGGCGTCGACCCGCGCGCCGTTGAGGTCGCCGATCGACAGCCGTTCGATCACCAGACCGTCGCCGTCGAACTTCAGCCTGGCCTTGGCGGCGCGCGCCTCGACACCGGCGTAGCTCGCCTTGCCGAGGTCGAGCGCCAGCGCCACGTCGCGCGGCCGGGCGAACGTCGCCCCGGCAAACGCGCTCTCGGCAAAGGCAAGCGTCCGCCCGATGTCGAGGTCCACGGCGTTGAGTTCGGCCTCGAGACTCGGTGGCCGGTCGCCGGATCCGTAGCCGTAGGACAGCCGCCCCTCGACCGGCCGGCGATCGAACTCGGCACGCAGCCGTTCGATCGCGATCCGTCCGCTGCCGACCGTCACGTCGCCGCGCGCCCGCAGCGATCCGGCGACGATGCGGGCCGGGTCCGGGCGACCTTCCAGCCATCCCACCAGCGCCCGCGCATCGGCCGATTCGAGACTGGCCGGGCCGACGAACGCGAGCCCCTCGGCGACATGGCTCAACTGTCCGCTCAGCCGCACCTGGGTCGCCCCCGGCGCACGGAATTCGAATTCGTCGAGAATGACCGCCGCGTCGTCCAGCCGAATGTCGCCGCGCACCGACTGCAGCGACGAACCGCCGAACACCACGGTGTCGATGCCGACCCCGAGCCGGACCGGAATGGGCGGAAGGCTGTTTGGCAGCGCCTCCACCAGGGCCTGCAGCAGCGTCGCGGGCGGCTGACGCCCGGACTCGGCGGACGCGAAGGCGCGGTCGACGTCGATCTGGCGCGACGACAGCACCGCCTGGATCTGCGGCGTGGCGCCGAACTTCAGGTCGGCGGAGCCGGCGAACTTGATGGCGCGCTCCTCGGGGCCGTACTGGAACTCGAACTGCTCGACCAGGGCGGAGGCCGCACTCGCCTTGATTCGCCCGCCGAGCCGCCACGGCACACTCACCAGCCGCCGGCCGTCGGGGCGTTCCAGCCCGGCCGGCCGGCTCACGGTGAACGCCCCTTCAAAACGCGGGCGGGCCTCGGCCAGCCACAGCGTGCCTTCGCTTTCCACCGCCAGCGGGCGGTCGGCCGGATCGATCGACAGTCGCAGCTTGGTTCCGCCGTCGTCGCCGGGCCGCGACGTGGCCACACGATACCCGTAGACCGCCCCCGCCACCGTAAAGACGCCGTCGCCCTTGAGCGGGCCGACCAGCGAACGCAGGTCGCCGGTGAACGACACCTGGTCGAGCGTGACCTGCCCCCGGCTGCCGGCGTCGACCAGGGTGATGCGGCCGCCGGCGATTTGCAGGTGATCGACCGCCAGCCGGTCGGGATCGAACCCGATCGCCAGCGGCGGCAGCCGGATCGCGCCGCGTTCGTCCAGCCCGACCGTCACTTCGGGGCCTTCGAGATGAACCTCGTCGGCACGCCATTGGCCGCGCAACAACGGTCCGAGCGCCAACTCCAGCCGCAGGGCCCGCGCCGTCAGGCGAGGCTCGGCGCCGGTTATACCGGTGCCGGTTGTACCGGTGCCGGTCGGGCCGGCGGCGATCCCGTGCAGCACGACCGAAGGCACCGGCAGCAACCGCACTTCGATCGCGCCGTTGACCTTCACCGGCGTACCAACCAGACGCCCGGCTTCGGTCTCGATGGCGGTCCGATACCGGCCCCAATCGACGAACAACGGCCCGACCAGCGCCGCCACCAGCGCCAGGATGATCGCAACCGCCAATCCCAACAGCGTCGTCTGCACGTCGAACGTTCCGGCCCGGATCGCAATGGCCGATTGCGCTGCCGCGGTCGGTCCAGATCCCCGCGGGCAGCGCCCGTCATGTCCGCGGCGATTGTAGGTCCGGTTTTGCGCCGGTCAAAGCGCCAGGATCTTGCCCGGATTCATAATGCCGTGCGGGTCGAGGGCGCGCTTGATCGCCCGCATGGCGTCGAGCGCCACCCGGCCGTGCTCGGCCTCGAGATACTTCTTCTTGCCCAGGCCGATGCCGTGCTCGCCCGTACAGGTTCCCTCCATCGCCAGCGCCCGCTCGACCAGGCGGCCGGCGAGTTCCTCGGCGCGCCGCACGTCGGACGCGTCGTCGGGATCGAACAGCAACGTGAGGTGGAAATTGCCGTCGCCGACGTGACCGAGGATCGGGGCGACCAGGTTCGACGCGGCAATGTCGCGCTGGGTTGCGGTGACGCATTCGGCCAGACGCGAGATCGGCACGCAAACGTCGGTGGTGATCACCCGCGTACCCGGGCGCAGGCCGCAGCCGGCCCAGAACGCGTCGTGCCGGGCCGCCCACAGCCGCGACCGGTCTTCGGTCCTGGTCGCCCATTCGAATGGACCGCCGCCCAGGTCCCGCGCGATCTCGCCGAACATTTCCGACTGCTCGGCGACGCCGGTCGCCGAACCGTGGAACTCGACGAACAACAGCGGGACCTCCGGCAGCGACACCTTGGAATAGAGGTTGGTGGCCTTCACCTGCAGTTCGTCGAACAGTTCGAGCCGGGCGACCGGGATGCCGGCCTGGATGGTCGCGATGGTGGCCGCGCAGGCCGCCTCCACCGACGGAAACGGACAGACCCCACCTGAAATCGCTTCCGGAATGCCGTGCAGGCGCAGCGTGATCTCGGTGACGACCCCGAGCGTGCCTTCCGAACCGATCATCAACCGGGTCAGGTCGTAGCCGGCCGCGGACTTGCG
>JAVBUK010000315.1:0-3541 GCA_031555345.1 Xanthobacteraceae bacterium
GCTGCGGGCTCATCAGGTAGCCGCTGTCGGGATGACTCCACATCGCGATGCCGATATCGAGATGGTCGCTCAAATACTTGTAGTAGGCGTACAGCGTCTCGTCCTGTGCCGTCGTGAAATGGAGAATCGGTGCATGCACGACGATATAGTCGGCGCCGACTTTCTGCGCGTGGCGCGCCAATTCGAGCACGGTGTCCATGTTCTGGTCGGAGCACGACATGATGGTGCCGGCGCGGCCGCCGATCTCCTGCGCGGCGATCTCGAACAGGCGCTTGCGCTCGGGAATCGACAGCGAAAAGAACTCGCCCTGTTTGCCGGCGACAAACACGCCGTCGATCTTCAGGTCGTTGATCCAGTGGCGCAGGTTGGATCGGAACCCGTCCTCGTCGATGGAAAAATCGGTTTTGAAGGGCGTCAATGCCGCCGTCCAAATTCCCTTCATGTTCTGACGGGCATAAGCCGTTGCGTCCGCCTTCGCGTATTTCATGGTTGGTTTCTCTTTCTGGTCTCGTTCTCGTACCGAATTCATGTGGTGTGGTCGCGTCTCTAGTGTCACGGTTCCGACGCTCGTATCCGTCTGCAGCCCGCTCGGTACGAACGTCGGAACCGAAAGGACACCAGCAACTCCAAGATGGCGGTGTGGTTTATGTTTTGACGTTCCGATGAGGAGCGCGCCGCAAGAGCGGTCGGAACGTCAAATCCATCACACTAGTTCTCAAGGCGAATGTTGCGTTCCTTGATCAACCGCGCCCAATGTTCGCGGTCACGGATGATCCGCTGCGCGAACTCCTCCGGCGTCACCGGCGTCGGCGTGGCACCCACCGCCTCGAACCGCGCCACCAGTTCCGGTTCGCGCAGGACTTCCCCGACCTTTGCCGCCAGACTGGCTACCAGTTTCGGGTCCATCTTCGCCGGCCCGAACAACCCGAACCAACTGGCGCCGGACACGCCGGGAAAACCTTGTTCGGCGATGGTCGGAATGTTGGGGGCCGCCCGGCTGCGGGCGTTGCCGACCAGGCCGAGCGCCTTCATTGTGCCGCCCTGAATCTGCGGCAGCGCCGCCGGCAGGTCGGCGAACAAGCCGTCGATCGTCCCGGCCATCGCGTCGTTCATGGCCGGAGCGACACCACGATAAGGAACATGCAGGAAATCGGCCTTCGTCACTTCGTTGAGGAGTTCGACATAAAGATGCAGAATGTTGCCGAATCCCGCCGATCCCAGCGTCAGTTGCTTGCCGGCCGCGCGGGCCTTTTTCGACATCTCGACCAGTTCGGCGACGCTGTTGGCCGGATGGCTGGCGCGCACCAGCAGTGCGGAACCGTTGACGACCACGGTCGTGATCGGCGTCAAGTCGGTGGCGGCATTGAACGAGCCTTTCTGTTCCAGGCTCGGCGTGATGGTCAGCAGCCCCGACGTCGCGAACAACAGGGCCTTGCCGTCCGGCGCCGCCGAAGCGACGGCGATGCCGCCGGTGGCGCCGTTGGCCCCCGGCTTGTTTTCGATGATGACATTGGCACCGAGCTTTTCACGCAACCGCTCGGCCACCAACCGGGCGGTGAAATCGGCCGGCCCGCCCGCCGCCATCGGCACCACCATACGCACAACACCCTCTTGGGCCGGCGCCCGGCCCACCGTGAACATCGACGCGGCGAACACCGAACACGCCAGCAAGACGAGGCGGCGCGACGGGAACTCACATGGATATCGAGACGCGGTCATGACTGAGCTCCCAGGCATTGAATGTCAGATCGGCCAATCAAGATCTTTGCGAAGACGGACCCCGGCACCAATGTCGTCGGAGATCTTGATCACGCCATCCTTGACCTCAAGTCCCTCGAACGGATCTTCCATGACGTGCAGGAACTCGGCCAACTCGCTTGGATAGGTCAGATGCGGCAGGGCCGCGCACAAGTGCAGCGCATGCGCGGTCAACAGGCGGCTGCCGACGGTCGCGCCCATGCGACAGCCGATCGCGGCCGCCTCGCAGATTTTTGCCGAAGCATGGACTTTGCGCAGACCGCCCATCTTCGTGACCTTCATGGAGACGGCGTCGACGATACGCTTGGAGGCGAGGTTGAACGTACTCGGCGGCGAGAACGCGCTTTCGTCCGCCTCGACGCCGATGGAAACGCTGCGGGTGACGGTGGCGAGCCCCTCGAGATCGAATTCGCGCACCGGTTGTTCGATCATGTCGAGATTGAATTCGGCGGCGCGCTGGACGAACGCGATGGCATCCTTGGCGGAATAGGACATGTTCGGATCGGCGGTCAGCCGGATGTCGTCGCCGACCGCCTTGCGCACCTCGCGCACGCGCGCCACGTCCTCGGCGACATTGCCGCCGACCTTCATCTTCAGGCAGCGATAGCCTTCGTCGACGCGCGCCCGCGCCTTCTCGGCGGTCTGCGCCGGGTTCTTCAAGGCCAGCATGCGACAGATCGGGATTTCCGTGCGCACCTTGCCGCCGAACAGGTGATACATCGGCACCTTGAGTATCTGGGCGGCGAGATCATGCAGCGCGCAATCGATACCCGACTTGGCCGGGTGATTGCCGTTGATGCCCTTGTCGATGACCCGGATGTTGGCTTCGATGTCGAGGCATTCACGCCCGACGATCAGCGGGGTCAACCGGTTCAGAACGTTTTCGACCGCCGCCCCGGTGGCACCCAGGTGCGTAAAGGCGGCAGCATAACCGTACCCGACCGTGCCGTCTTCGGCCTTGAGTGCCAGAATGCAGGCATCCCACTTCGGATAGTTCTGGCCGGCGAATTTCCACTCCGGATCCTCATCCGGCAGACTGACTTGCACAACCGCGAAACTGCTTATTCTGGGCACGGTACTGTCCTGCGCATGACCGAGTTGCAGCAAGGTTACGCCTCTCGGCCGTTCCGTTTGAATGAAATCTGGTCGCCTTGATATGAATGATCGGTTATAGATGGACGATGACCCACGGCACGTCCCGCTTTCGGCAGGTCATGAGCCGCCTGAAGCTGCGGCACCTTCGGCTGATCGATGCAATCGCCGAAGCCAAGAGCATATCTGCCGCCGCCGACACCTTCAACATCACCCAACCGGCCGTATCCAAGGGGTTGCGCGAGATCGAGGGAATTCTCGGCGTGCCGTTGTTCGTGCGGCGGCCGGAGGGCCTCATGCTGACTCCCGCCGGCCGGTCGGTCGTCGCCCACGGCAAGGTAATCCAGTCACAGGTTCGGCACGTCACCGAGGAGATCGAGGCCATCGCGTCCGGCGTGTCCGGCCTGGTAACCGTCGGCGCCATGATGGTCTCGCTGCCCGGCCTGCTGCCGACGGCATTGCGCTTGCTGCGGGACCGCGACAACAAGACCCCCATACGCGTCATTCAGGGATCCGACGACGTCCTGCTGCAAGGCCTGCGCAGCGGTGCGATCGACTTCATTGTCGGCCGCTTGACGCCCGTCGATACGGCCGATCGCATGGCACAGGAAGTGCTGCGTTATGAACCCATCGTCGTCGTGTCCGCCCCTCACCATCCGCTCGCCACAAAGGCGCGGGTGAGCGACGAGGA
>JAVBUK010000297.1:0-6446 GCA_031555345.1 Xanthobacteraceae bacterium
CCTGCGGATCGGCGTCAACACGCCCTATGCCGCGGTTCAGCAGTTCGGCGCCACCATCGTGCCGAAGAAGGCCCGCATGCTGGCGGTCCCGGTGCCGGCGGGGCGCGGCGACCGCAACAGCGGCGAATTCGTCTTTCTCAAGAAGGCGGTGATCCCGGCCCGCCCGATGGTCGGGTTCGGCCCGAAGGACGAGGAAGCGGCCCGGCATGCCATCGACGCCTGGCTGGGGCTGGGCGGGACGGTGTAGCGGCGGCGCCACTACTGTGCGGCCCGCCATCCCGCCGCCCGGGCCTCCGGTTCCGAGCAGAACCATCGTTTGCCTTTGCTCGGATCCATCTTCACCTTGTCATAGGCCGGCGCCCGCGGCATGAAATAATACCGCTGGCGACGGCCGTTGACGTTTCCCTTGATGATGCACGCAGGCGACGGTGCCGCCACGGCGGACACCGGGGTCCACAATGTCTCACGCTCCGCCGAAGAGACGGCCAGCGCGCCGTCCGGACCCGCCTGCGTGGCGGAATGGCGCCAGTCCCACGGCGCGATGAAAGCGCCCGCCCACCAGCCGCGCTTCTCCCGGCGCGCGGCGTCTTCCAGCGGAACATAGGTTTGGTCGAAGCGTGGATCGACGCGCGCGAGCCCCTGCGCCACCAGCCACGCGTTGACGTCTTCGCCGTCGACCGAACACTGCATGATCGCCCGCTTGTAGCGGCCGTCCCAATCCTTGAATCGGCATTCGAGCGCGCGTCCGCCGATGTGCTCGATGAGCTTTGCACGTGTATCGGCGCCGCACGGCCGCTGTTGCCGCGCGGCGTCGAGGCAGACCTGATCGGATTCCGGCGCGTCCAGGCCGTTGAGCCGGATCTTGGTGGTGCCGATCCAGAACGTATCGGCATCGTGGATGCGGCCCAGCCGGCCGACCACCGGCCCGTCGTCCGGCCCCGCTGCGAGGCCGTGGCCCACGCCGACGAATGCCGCGAGTGCCACGCCGACGAAAGCAAAAACGTAGCGCATGAACCGGCCTCCGCTCGACCCCGGACTTGCCGTCGATGATCGGCGGGCGGCGTTAACCGGCGGGTCACCGAACCGGGCGCCAAGGGCCGCAGGCGCCCGGGCCGCCAGGAGGTCCGTGGACGCGTTTTGGGAGCGCTCCGCTGGGTCGATACCCGGCAAAATTTCTGACGCCGTCAGAATAGCGTCAGAAACCCGGCACGCGGCCTCGCCCGGCCGGTGCTCCCCCGCTCTTGCGCGTCGGGCCGTTTCGGGGGAGGATTTGGTGCCCGGTTCGGCTCCGGATCGGCTTTTGCCCCGGACCCGCCTCCTGGTGACGCCGTCACCTCTATCTTCCTCCCGCGATCGGAAATCCTGTCTCCCGATGGCCGCGCTGGTGCCGGCCGATTTGGGAGCTGTTTTCCAATGCCGGGAGGCGGTCATGTAACCCGCACCGTCGAAGTGCTGCGGCCCGGCACCTTCGTGCCGATGACCGGCGATCCGGTCACCTTCAGCGAAGCCGACCTCAGGGCGCTGGCCGCCGCCTATGATGGCGCGACCGCGCCCGCCCCGGCCGTCGTCGGGCACCCCAGGCTCGACGCGCCGGCCTATGCCTGGGCGAAGTCGTTCTCCTGGGATGCCGCGAGCCAGCGCCTGGTGGCCGATCTCGGCGAGATCGAGCCGACCTTCGCCGATGCGGTTTCGGCCGGCCGCTACAAGAAGATTTCCCTGTCGCTGTTCGCCCCGACTGCGCCCAACAACCCGAAGCCGGGCACGTGGTATCCGAAGCACATCGGGTTTCTCGGCGGCGCCGCGCCGGCGGTGCCGGGTCTCAAGCCCGTCAGCTTCGCCGAGGGCGAGACCGGGGTTCTGACGTTCGAATTCGCCGATGCCGCGGCTTTGCGCGATGTCGCCGGCCTGTTCTGGTCGCTGCGCGAATGGATCATCGAGAAATTCGGCGCCGAGGCGGCCGACAAGTCCCTGCCGAACTGGACGATCGGCTGGATCGAAGACGCCGGGCGCGACCCGCCCACGGAGGCCGGGTTCGCCGCGCCCACGCCCACGCCCACACCCAAACCTGCCAAAACCCCGGAGACCCCGATGCCCGACAACGGATCGGCCAACGCGGCCGATGTCGCGCTCGCCGCGCGTGCCCAGGCCCTCGACGATCGCGAGCGCGCCGCCAACCACGCCGACAACGCGTCGTTCGCCGAGCGGCTGGTGACCGAAGGCCGGCTGCTGCCGGCGCTCAAGGACAAGGTGATCGGGCTGCTCGACAGCCTGTCGCCGGTCGCCGGCAGCCAGCTCGAAGTGTCGTTCGCCGAGGGCGCCGAGACCAGGAAGTCCGGCGCACTCGATTTGGTGAAGGACGTGCTGGCCAAGCAGCCCGCCGTCGTCTCGTTCGGGGCGGTTGATCTCGGCCCGGATGTCCCCTCGGTCGACTTCGCCATGCCGGGCGGCATGAGCGCCGATCCCGGCAGTGCCGAGCTGCACGCCCGCGCCGTCGCCTATCAGGCGGCCCATCCGGGCACCGACTACATGGCGGCGGTCGCCGCCGTGAAGCGTTAACGGGAGCCTCCGATGCACTTCAACACCATCACCCACACCATCGTGGCGACCGGCCCGGGCGTCCAGAAGCGGTTCGTGTCCTATGCCGGCAAGCAGGCCGGCGCCGCCGACCTGGTGCTCGGCGTGGCGATGACCGATGCCGTCGTCAATCAGCCGCTCACCCTGCACGTGCTCGGCGTTGCCGCGGTCGAAAGCGGCGGTGCGGTCGCGGCCGGCGCCCCGGTCATCCCGGACGCTCAGGGGCGCGGCGTCGCCGACGGCGGCACGGCGGCGAACCGCGTCGGCCATGCGGTGAACGCCGTCACGGCCGCCGGCCAGACCCTTTTCGTCCTTTTCAAGTGAGGCATCCATGCGAGGCATGACCCCTGCCCAGGCCGGCGTCGTCGACGTCGTTCTGACCAACTACGCCCGCGGCTATGCGAACCAGGAATTCATCGCCACCCGCGTCGCGCCGAACGTCGACATCCCTGCACGCAATGTCAGCGTCCTGAAATTCGGCAAGGAAGGCTGGCGCATGCTCAACACCCGCCGTGCCCCCGGCTCGCCGATCCTGACGGTCCAGTATGGCTACGCCTCGGAACCAGTCGCGTTGCAGCAAGATGCGTTACAAGGGCTGGTGCCTATCGAGATCCAGGAAGAAGCCGCGCGCGTGCCGGGCATCGATCTCGGTCAACACGCGGTGCAGATGGTGCTCAAGCAGCTCGATCTCGGTTTCGAGGTCGACACCGCCCTGATGGTGCGCAATCCGGCCAACTATGGCGCCAACAACAAGGTGGCGCTGGCCGGCGCATCGCGCTGGAGCGATCCGGGCTCCGATCCGAAGAAGGATGTCGACGACGCCAAAGAGGCGATCCGCCGCCAGGTCGGCCGCTATCCCAACAAGCTGATCCTCGGCGCCGTGGTGTTCAGGGCGCTCACCGGCCATCCGAAGATCAAGGAGCAGTTCAAGTACACCTCGGCCGACAGCATCACAGCTGTGATGCTGGCACGTTATTTCGACGTCGATGAGGTGATCGCCGGCAAGGCGGTGTATTTGCCGGATGGCGTCACCGACGATCAGCCGGCGGTCGACATCTGGGGCAACGATGCGCTGCTCGCTTATGTGCCGGCCGGCGCGAACTGGATGGAGCCGTCGTTCGCCTACACCTACCGCCTGCGCGGCTACCCGCTGGTCGAAACGCCCTGGTACGACCGCGACATCAGGTCGTGGAAGTACCCGACCACGCAGGAACGCCGGCCCTATCTGGTCGGCGCCGACGCCGGCTTCCTGATCCAGTCGGCGGCGTGAGGAGCGCGTCATGGCTGACGACAAAAAGCCCTTCCTGGTGTTCTCGCCCCTCAAGCACGACGGCAAGCTGTACAAGCCGGCCGAGGGCAAGAAGGTGACAGTGCAACTCACCGACGACGAGGCCGACGTGCTCAAGGGCCTCAAGATCGTGGGCGAGGTGTCCGCCGAGAGCGCGAAGGCCGAAGTGAAGGCTGAAACGAGCGGCGCCAAGCCGAAGAAATGACACCCGGGGCGGGGCCGGAGACATTCGCACGCTGTGTCCTCGGGCTGACAGACCCTCCTGTCAGGACACCCCACCAAGGCGGCGAGGCGGCGGCGTGCGGGCCGCCTCGGTCCAACGGAACGAATTTGCGTCAGCCGACGCATGAGGACCCGATGCTTCTGACGGTCGAGGAATTCGTGGGCGTGTTCGGCGAGGAGGAATGCCTCCAGATCGCCGGCATCGGTCCGCGCGAATTCCGCGAGCTCGATCGCCCGAAGATCGAGGAGGCGATCACCCATGCTTCGGCGCTGATCGTCGGTTATGTGCAGGAGCGCTGGCCCCAGGCTGTCGCCGGCACCCCATTGCTCAAGGGGTTCGCGGCCGACATCGCCCGCTGGCGCCTGCGCGGACGCGGCGGCCAGCAGACCGCCATGAACGAGACCGTGCAGAAGCGCTACGACGAAGCGATCGGCCGGCTCAAGGACATCGCGGTCGGCAAGCTCGCGCTCGATGTCGAAGGCGGCGTTACCGACGCGGCCTCGGCCGACGCGTTCGCGGTGCTCGGCTCGTCTCCGGTCTCGCGCGTGCCCGACATGCTGAACGGCTGGCGCCATGAGTGAGACGAGTGACTTCGTCATCCCCGACGATCATCCCTCCGCGCGGGCCAACCTGGCGCGGCCGGCTCTCTCGCCGATCGACGCGGTCTGCGATGCCGCGGTGATGCGCCTCAAGGAGCGCCTGCCGGGTGGCGTCGTGGTCGAGCACTTCCCCGACAAGCCGGAGGAATACGACTTCGAGGGTTATGACGCCGCCGCCCTGGTGATCTACGACAAGAGCACCTTCGGTAAGGAGGGCCTGGTCGGCGCCCAGGGCACCCGGGAAGAGGTCCGACTGGTCGTCGTGCTGCTGGTGCGGTCGCTGCGCGGACCGGGCGGCGCCTATCGGCTGCTGTTCGACATCCGCAGTGCGCTGCACGGCGTCAGCCTCGCCGGCATGACCGGGTTGCGTCCGGTCGAAGTCGATCTCGAACGCCAGAACGAAAACGTCTTCCAATACAGCGTCGCCTTCGAAGGGGCGATCGTCGCTGTGCCCACTCCCGGGGTCGTGCTGCCGCGCGGCCACGGCCGCCGCTGACGGAGGCTCTAAATGAGCACCAAGACCTACATCTGGAAAGGGCCGCCGACCGCGGTCGACATTCTCGACGAGACGCCCGGCAAGACCGGCGTCGTCATCTATTCCGGCCGCGTCACCACCGGCAAGCCGATCCCGGTCGCGCTCAACCCTTCCCACACGCTGGTCGCCTCGTGGCTGGCCTTCCGGCTGATCGAGGAGGCAACCGACAGCCAGGCGCCCGACAAGCCGCGCGCGCCCGGCCGCGCGTCCAGGACGGAGAAAACCGATGGCTGAATATCATCACGGTCCCGAGGTCATCGAGCGGTTCGAGGCGGGCCGGGTCGTTCGCGACATCAAGGCCGCGACCCTGTACCTGGTCGGCACGGCGCCGATCCAGGTGACCCACGACACCGCCGAGGCGCGCGCCGGCTACATCAACACCGACATCGTGGTTCGTCGCAAAGAGGACGGGGTCCTCGCCTTCGGTCCGTTCTCGGAGGGCGCCGGCTACACCATCCCGCAGGCGCTGCACGCGATCTTCAACAAGGATCGCGGCAAGGGCGTCGGCACCCTGATCGTGCGCAACGTGTTCGATCCCGACAAGCACAAGGACGACGGCACCCCCGATCCGAGCCAGGTCACGCCGAACGAGATCATTGGCGAGCTCGATGTTGCCGGTAAGCCGCATGGCCTGGAAGCGGCCATGTACACCTATGGCAAGCTCGGCTATTTCCCGCGCCGGGTCATCGCCCCCGGCTTCTCGACCATCCAGAGCGTGCGCCAGAAGATGCTGACCGTCGCCAACAAGGTGCACGGCCACGCCATCGCCGACCTGCCGATGGGCCTGACCAAGCAGGGCATCGTCGAACAGCGCGGCGTCAGCCAGCCGTACCAGCTCGGCGATGATCGCCTGGTCTACTGTGCCCCGCACCTCCTGGCGCTCGATCCGGTCACCGCCGATCAGTCGCTGCAGCCCTATTCGCAGCATTTCGGCGGCATCTGGAACGAGGTGGTCAACCGCGAAGAAGGCGACGACGACGGCGGGCCGTCCGCCTCGCCCTCCAACCGCAAGATGCCGGATGTCTCCGGCCTCGAAATCGATCTCGCGTTCTATCCCGGCGACTATTCGAGCGACACCAACTTCCTCAACGAGGCCGGCATCGTCACCGCCAACATGGGACAGTTCGGTTCCGGCATCGTCACCTGGGGCGCGCATGCGTCGAGCCAGGGCGGCACCGGCGAGACCCAGGTGACGCGCTGGCTGCACGTGCGGGCGATGTACGACGT
>JAVBUK010000215.1:0-9973 GCA_031555345.1 Xanthobacteraceae bacterium
ATTCTCACTGAAGCCCGTTGGCCACGTCGCGGCGAGTGAAGAAGCGGATGGCGATCTGGCGCCCGTCCGCGGGCGGCGAGGCCAACCGGGTGCGGAACGGCTGGTCGGTGAACGGCGCCAGGGTCGGCTGGGCCGGAAGCGCCGTCCAGTTGTAGACCTCCTGCCCGGTCGCATTGCGCAGCGCAAACCGGATGCGCGGCACTTCGAGCATCAACCGGCTGACGTTGGCGATGCGCCCTTCGAGGACCAGGATCGGCACGCCGTCCTGCAGCTCCTTGACGACCTTCACGTCTTCGAACGCCAGGCCGCGCAGGTTCACCGGGAACCCGATTGCGGCGAACAGGGACGCGGTCTGCGGCATCACCCGCACCACGTCGGCGCGCCAGGCGACGAGACTGACGTTGATCGCCAACAGGATCAGAACGGCGGTCGGCGTGCTGGGCAAGCGAAATCCGCGCAGCCAGGAACGAGACTTGAGCCTGGCGGCGACGGCCCGCAAGCGGCTCGGAGGCCTGCCGTCGTCGTCCGACCACCCGTCGTCGGGCACCAGCGGCGGCGCGTCGGTGTTCGGAACGGCGTTTGCCTGCGAGGTTTCCAGGATCGACGACATCGACAGCCCGGCCGGATCGAAAGTGGCCAGATCGGCGATTTTCGTGGGCGCTTCCGGAGGGATGTGGCTCGGCCCGCCGGCCTCCGGGTCATCGCGGCCATGCTCGACCGGCGGGGGTACCGGCGCGGCGGCGGAAGGAAAGGGTTCGGACGACGCCATGGTGGTCGCGACCCGGGGCCCGACGGCCGCCCTCTCCGGCTCCAGCCCGACGAACCAGACGCCGCGGCAGCGCGCGCAACGCACCGAGCGTCCGTTCTCGCCAATGGCGGTGAGGGTGACGTCGTAACTTGTGGCACAGTTCGGACAAATGATCTTCATAGGCGAATCGGCCCGCTGGACGAGGACCCGCAAACCCTAGCAGGCGTCCGTTAACGGATCGGAAACCATGACCGCAATTTTTCCGTGGCCTCCCGGCGGCGACGCCCCTGCGGGGGGCGGCCGGCGGGGCCACCAACCCGGGTGGACGCTTTTAACGGTTCATTAACCATCGCCGGCCGGTGCTGCGCTGGCGTCGATCCTGTAAAAGATTCGCCGTCGCCCGGCGCAGGGCCGGGCCGTCTGGAGCAGAGGCTTGGTACGATTCGAGAACGTGGGATTGCGCTACGGCCTTGGCCCGGAGGTGCTGCGTGACCTCAGCTTCCGGATCGAGCCGCATTCGTTCCAGTTCCTGACCGGCCCCTCGGGAGCGGGCAAGTCGTCGCTTCTGCGCCTGCTGTTCCTGTCGCTCAAGCCCACGCGCGGCCTGATCACCCTTTTCGGCCACGACATCGCCACCCTGCCGCGGGATTCGCTCGCCGTGCTGCGGCGGCGGATCGGTGTCGTTTTCCAGGACTTCAGGCTGCTCGACCACATGAGCACGTTCGACAATGTCTCGTTGCCGCTGCGCGTTCTCGGGCGTACGGAGGACAGTTATCGCGACGAAGTCGTCGAGCTGTTGCGCTGGGTCGGGCTGGGCGAGCGGATCTGGGCGCTTCCGCCGGTACTCTCCGGCGGCGAAAAGCAGCGAGCCGCCATCGCCCGTGCGGTCATTGCCCGACCGCAACTCCTGCTCGCCGACGAACCGACCGGCAACGTCGACCCGACCCTGGCCCAGCGATTGCTGCGCCTGTTCGTGGAACTCAACAAATCCGGAACCTCGATCGTGATCGCGACCCACGACATCGCCCTGATGGACCAGTACGACGCCCGCAGGCTGGTGCTGCATGAAGGCCGGATGCATGTCTACGAATGACGATTCTCGACGACGGCGAGGACGTGATGGCTGACGTGAGGCACGAAGGCGGGTTCGTCGCGGGGTCGCGATCCCTCGGCGAACCCTTTCTGCGCACGCCGACGCCGATCGTCCCCAAAAGCTCGATCGCGGGCCAAGCGCTGATCGCGGTGATCGCCATCATGACGTTTCTCGCCGCCCTGACCACCGGCGCCGTGACGCTGGTGCTGGCTTCCGCGGCCGAGTGGCAATCCGACGTCGCCCGCGAAATGACCATCCAGGTGCGGCCGCTGCCCGGCCGCGACATCGAGGCCGACGTCGTCAAGGCGGCGGAAATCGCCCGCGCGACCGCCGGGGTCGCCGACGTGCGGCCTTATACGCGGGAGGAATCCGCGCGACTGCTCGAACCCTGGCTCGGCAGCGGGCTGGCCCTCGAAGACCTGCCGATTCCGCGGTTGATCGTGGTGCGCATCACTCACGGATCACGCCCGGACGTGGCGGCCCTGCGCGGCAGCCTGGAGGCGCAACTGGCCGGAACGTCGCTGGACGACCATCGCGGTTGGATCGACCGCATGCGCGCGATGGCCGGCACCGCGACGGCGGGAGGCGTCGCCATCCTGTTCCTGGTGCTCGCCGCCACGGTGCTGTCGGTGGCTTTCGCCACCCGTGGCGCCATGGCGAGCAACCATCACATCGTCGAAGTCCTGCATTTCATCGGGGCCAGGAACGGCTTCATTGCCGGACAATTCCAGAATCACTTCCTGGTGTGCGGGCTCAAGGGCGGCGGCATCGGCGGCGGGGCCGCCATCCTGGTATTGATCGGCGCAGGGCTGATCGGCGACTGGTTGACCGGCACCGCTGCAGGCGACCAGAGTGCCGCCCTGTTCGGGACCTTCACCCTCGGACCGGCCGGGTACCTGGCGGTGCTGGCCCAGATCGCCTTGATGGCGATCGTCACCGCCGCCACCTCGCGACGGGTCGTTCATCAAACCCTCGACAGCATCGACTGATGCCTCCCCGCCCCCTGCTGCCTGGACCCCTGCTGCCCGGCCGACCGCCGGAATGGCCATTGCGGCGCCGAATTTCGCGGTAGAGTACGCCCATGGGGACTGAATCGATGTCCGAGGGGACCGGGCCGGCGAACGACACGACTCGCAAGCGCGGGACGGGGGCCTTCATGCGGGGATTGCGCCGGGCCACCTTACTGGCGGCAATCGTCGGTGGGCTCGGGCTGATCGCCGGGTTCCTGTGGTTCGTGTCGCGCGTTCCGCGCGAAGGATCGACCATGAGCCGCACCGCCGAAGGCATCGTCGTCCTGACCGGGGGGGCCTCGCGCATCGCCGATGCCATCGAACTGCTCGCTTCCGGCCGCGGCCAACGGCTGCTGATCACCGGGGTCAACCCGAACACGAACTCGGTCGAACTGGCGCGCCTCGTTCCGCGCTATCAGCCGCTGTTCGCGTGCTGCGTCGACCTCGACCACGCCGCCCGCAACACGATCGGCAACGCCATCGAGGCGCGCCGCTGGAGCCGCGACCGCGGCTTCCGCTCGTTGCTGGTCGTCACCTCGGCCTACCACATGCCGCGCACGATGGCCGAGTTCGCGCATCAGTTGCCGGACGTCGTCCTGATCGGGTTCCCGGTGATTTCCGAGAAGCAACGTGCCGCTTCCTGGTGGACCCCCGCGACCGCGCGCCTGCTCGTCTCCGAATATCTCAAGTTCCTGCTCGCCAAACTGCGCATGGGGATCGCGCCGTACGGCGGGCGTTCTCCGGTCGACGCGGACGAAACCCGCGGTTGACGCCTTCCAACCGGAATTGTCTCGTGCTGGTCCTGCGCTCGCTCGTCTTCAACGCGCTGTTCTATCTCAACGTCGTGCTGCTGCTGGTCGCGGCGCTTCCCGCGTTCGTGCTGCCGCAGCGCGTCATGGTCGCGATCGCCACGCAATGGGGACGCAACAGCCTGTGGCTCCTGCGGGTGATCTGCGACGTCAAGGTCGACTATCGCGGCCGAGACCGGATCCCGGCCGGCCCGCTGCTGGTCGCCGCCAAGCACCAGTCGGCCTGGGACACGTTCGCGCTCCTGCCGTTGTTCGACAATCCCACCTTCGTCATCAAACGCGAACTGATGTGGATTCCGCTGTTCGGGTGGTGCAGCTGGAAAGCCGGGATGATTCCGGTCGACCGCAGCGCCGGCAAAGCGGCACTCGGCGCAATCGCCACCGGCGCCCGTTCCGCCCTGGCAGAAGGCCGCCAGATCGTGATCTTTCCCGAAGGCACCCGCAGCCCCCCCGGCGCGGAACCCGATTACAAGGTCGGCATCGCCCATCTCTACAAAGAGACCGGCGCCTGCTGCCTGCCGATCGCCCTCAATTCCGGCCTGTTCTGGCCGCGGCGTAGGTTCATGCGCTATCCCGGCACGATCACGGTCGAAATCCTCGACCCCATTCCGCCCGGCCTCGACAGGAAGGTGTTCTTGCGGCGGCTGGAGCGCGACATCGAAACGGCGACCGCCGGCCTGGTGGCGGACGGACGGCGTGAACTGTCGGCGCTGGGACTTGCCGACCGGGGATTCGCCAGCGAGGACTTTGCCAGCGAGGACTTGCCGGCGAACCGATCGGACCCGGCCGACACACCATCCGCTTGACCCCTCGGTGATCGGCGGTGGACGGCTTCGCGCCAGCCCAGGCCCGACAAAACCCGGCCCTGGTCGGGTTCGCGCGCTGGTCTTCCCCTCGGATCTTCCGTCTCAGTCTTCTTTTTCGGGTGGCCCGAAGCTCAAGCCCGACATCAGCTCGACCCAGACCAAGTGGTCCTTGACGTTTCCGACCCCGACCACGTTCTCGGCCGCGACCCGGACCGCTTCCCGCTGTCGTTGATCGAAAATCGGCCCCCACAGCTCCGCGATGCCGTGTCGAACGATCACGTTGATCGAAGAAGTCCGTGCCCACGACTGCTTGGCCAGTTCGCCCATGATCTGGGCGCGCATCATCTCGTCGTCGGGTTTCGAACCGGACGATTCTTCGGCGAGATGCGCCAACGCCTGGACCAGGTTGGCGCGGCTGACAATGCCCACGATCTTGTCGTCCCTGACCACCGGCACGCGCTTGATGCGCCGGCGCTCCATGATCGCGACGACATCCTGCAGCGGCGTGTCCTCGGAAACGGTGATCACCTTGGGCGTCATGATCTCTCTGACGGTGCGGGCGTGCGAACGGACGTATTCGTCTGCGAGGCGACCCGGGCCGAGCAGAAATTCCAGCCAGCGGGGCCGCCGGTGTTCGGTCCCGGTTTCCGCGCGGCGGAGAAAGTCACCTTCCGTCACGATCCCGACAAGATGGCCGGCGTCGTCGACCACCGGCAATCCGCTGATACCGGACTGCAGCATCAACCGCGCGGCTTCCACCAGGGGAGTGTCAGGGCGGATCGTCACCACTTTGGGTGTCATGACCTCGGCTGCTTTCATGGGATTACCTCCGTTTCAACGGGGCCGGCCCGTCGAGTGGCGCGGACCCACCACCGTCTTTTGAAATCTATCGGTTTCACAACGCCCTTTCATTGGGGAAAGCATCCGCATGGGAGGGATGTGAATTGTTCGTACGCCAAACGTCGTAGGTCGAACGTCGTAAGCTAAATGTTCTTATGGAAATCAATTGAATGCAAACTATTTGAAAGCCATGAGATCCTGCATCATCAACGCACACCCCGCCGATATCCGGCAAGTTTTCGGCCGCCGGCTCAGCCATGCCGCCCGCCAATGGCGACGGGCGATGGACGAGCGGCTGCAGCCATTCGGCCTCACCGACGCGACCTGGTTGCCGCTGCTGCACATCGCCCAGGGCCAGCATCCGATGCGGCAGAAGGACTTGGCGGAGACGCTCGGAATCGAAGGCTCCACCCTGGTCCGGCTGATCGACGCGCTCGACGATTCCGGCCTGGTCGAGCGACAGACCAAAGGCGACCGGCGCGCCCGGGTTCTCCACCTCACACCGCGCGGCCGCCAACGGGTCACCCAGTTGGAAGCGGTGGCCGCCCAGATCCGCGAGGAGGTTCTCGCCGGCGTCTCCGATGACGACTTGAGGACGACGATGAACGTAATCGAACATATCTGCGCCGCGCTGGCTGGCGGGCCCGAACCGGAGGCCACGCCATGAACAGCGATGCCGGATGGACCTTCTTGCGCGGCGAGACCGAAGCCTCCACCAGCGGGCGCAGCCGGACGCGGCGGCGGATCGGCATGGGCGCGCTGCTGCTGGTGGTGCTGGGTATTGGTTTGCTCGGCGGACACTGGCTGCGCCAGCGGATGACCCATGTCGAGGAGAACGACGCCCAGGTGGCCGGAGAGGTCACCACCATCGCCAGCCGGGTGGACGGCTGGCTGCTCACCCGGCCGGTGATGGAGGGGGACCATGTGGTCAAGGGCCAGGTGCTCGGAGAACTGGATACGCGCGACGCACGAAAGCGCTTGGCATCGCTCCAAGGCAGCCTGACGGCGCTTGAGGCCCAGATCCGGGAAACCACGATTCAGCACGACACGACCCAGCAGACCAGCGAGGCGCATGTCTCGGACGTCCGGGCCCAGCTTGCGGCGGCCCAGGCGGCATCGGCGGTGGCGGCCCAGCAAGAGGACCTCGCCCGTGCCGATTTCAACCGCGCCGACCCGCTGGTCAAAGGCGGCAACATTTCGCGCCGGAACTGGGACCATTCCCGCAGCACGCTGTTGCAGGCCGAGGAGACGAGGCGGCAGGCCGAGGCCGAGGTGGCATCACGCAAAGGTGCGCTGGCCCAGGCGATCGCCCAACGCGGCCAGGTGGCCGTGCTGGAGCAGCAGATCCAAGTGCTGCGGGGCCAGAGGGATGCGACGCGCGCCCAAGCCGACGAAGTGCGCCAGGAGATCGCCGACCGCACCCTGCGCGCGCCCTACGACGGCGTCGTCGACCGCACCTTCATCCATCCGGGCGACTACGTGCAGGCCGGGCAGTGGCTGATGATGATGCACGATCCGAACGACGTATGGGTGGAAGCCAACGTCAAGGAAACCGCCCTCGGCCGGGTGCGGGTCGGCCAGGAAGCGGCCGTGACGGTCGACGCCTATCCGGATCTCGTCCTGCACGGCCGGGTGCTGCGCGTCGGCAATGCGGCAACCAACCAGTTCGCCCTGTTGCCCAGCCCCAACCCGTCCGGAAATTTCACCAAGATCACCCAGCGCGTCCCCGTCCGCATCGCGCTCGACAAACCCGCGCGTGCACTGCAGCCGGGCCTGATGGCCGAAGTGTCGATCGATGTCGCCCATTGAAGCCCACGCAGCCCGCTTCGGCGACGCCTACAAGTGGTATGCGACCGTAACGGTGCTGGTTGCAACCACCGCCACGACGACCTCCGCCACCATCGTCAACGTGGCCATGCCCGACATCATGGGAGCGTTCGGCCTGGGCCAGGACCAGGTGCAATGGCTGTCCACCGGCTTCCTGGCGGCGATGACCGCGTGCATGCTGGTCACCGAGTGGGCGCTCCACCGTTTCGGCTTTCGGCTCCCCTTCCTGTGCGCATTGGCGGTCAGCATCGCCGGCTCGATCGCCGGCGCGGCCGCCGGCAGCGGCAGCGGCGTCATTTTCGCGCGCGTGCTGCAAGGCATGGCCGCCGGCGTGATCCAGCCGATTTCGATGGTGGTGCTGTCGCAGGTCTTTCCGGTCGAACAGCGGGGCCGGGCCATGGGCATCTACGGCATCGGCGTGGTGCTGGCGCCCGCGCTCGGCCCCACCGTCGGCGGCATCCTGGTCGACCAGTACAGTTGGCGCGACGTGTTCCTGGTGATCGTCCCGGTGTGCGCCATCGCGATGGCGGCGGCGGCGGTGTTCCTGCCCGGTCGTGAAACGCTTCGGGACCGGGCTTCCCCGCGCCGTTTCGATGCCCTCGGCTTCCTGTTGCTGGTCGCCTTTCTGGTCAGCCTGCTGAGCGCGCTGTCCAACGGACAGCGCGAAGGCTGGGACTCGGATCTGATCCTCGCCTTGTTGGCCGCGGCGTTCGTTTCGGCATCCTGCTTCGTGGCGTGGGAGCTGGTCTACCCGCAGCCGCTGCTGAACCTGCGCGTCTTCATCAGCGGCGCCTTCACGGCAAGCTGCCTGGTGGCGTTTGCATTGGGGGCGGGCATCTACGGTTCCACCTATATCGTCCCCCTGTTCGTGCAGACGGTCCAGGGCTACTCCCCGACCGCCTCGGGCCTGCTGCTGATGCCGTCCGGCTTCGTCCTGGCGGTGGTGTTCCCGTTGGCCGGGCAATTGAGCGACCGGCTGCCGCCCTGGCTGCCGGTCATGGCCGGGCTGGCGATATTCGCGCTGTCGAACCTGTTGTGCAGCGGCGTCGACGTCGATACCGCCTTCTGGTCGCTCGCCGTCTGGGTGGCGATCGGCCGTATCGGCCTGGGGCTGATCATGCCCGCGCTCAACGCCGGCGCGTTGCGCGTGCTGCCGCCCACCCAACTGACCCAGGGCGCAGGGGCATTGAATTTCGTGCGCCAGCTCGGCGGCGCGTTCGGGGTCAACCTGCTGTCGGTGCTGATCGACCGGCGAATGGCCTTCCACGGCGATGCGCTGGCGCAGGCGATCACGCCGGAGACTTCGGCCGCTTCCGCGGCGCTGCATTGGCTGAGCCTGATGCTGCCGCACTGGGGCAATCCGTTCGGCACCCGCCTGCCCACCGGGGTGCTGCCGGCCGCCATGAGCTATCTGGAAAGCATGCTGGCACCGAAGGCCCAGATGCTGGCGTATCAGGACGGTTTTCTGTTTGTCGCGGTCATGTTCTTGATCGCCCTGCTGCCCGCCTGGCTGATGCGCCGGCGGCGGCCCACCGCGCGGCGGGCCGGCCCTCCTCGCCCTCAGGTCTCGGCGGCGGCTCCGGCGACGCGCAGATCGTGAGCCCCCTTCAACCGTTCGGCCAGCCGTTGAAGGCCGGTGTCACGGCAGCCCTGTGCTTCGATCTCCCGCACCGTCGCCGACACGTAGTCGCGATTGGCGCCGGACTGGCCGTGCCCCTGCCGGACGAAGTGCAGCTGCCGTTCGAGGTTGAGCCGCCCGGCATATTGGGGATGGCTGCGATCGACCACGTACATCATCGCGCGGACCCGCCGCTCGGGCGCGTCGTCGAGCACGACCGGCCGCACGATTTCGCGATAGACGAGCGTCACCTGTTCGCGCGCGCGCAGATAGCCGATGGTGTCGCTGCGGCGGGCCGCGGCGACCCGATAGGCCACCCCGCGACAGGCGCCGCCGTGATCGAGCCCCAGCACCAGACCGGGCTTTTCCGGCGTCCCGCGGTGAACAAACGAATACACGCACAGCGCACGATGCAGACCGGCGACGCGGGCGTGCCGGCGTTCCAGAAATTCAAACCCGGGCCGCCACATCAACGATCCGTAGCCGAAGACCCACAGGTCCTCACCGGCCCGCTCCGCCCCCTCCTTCATGCCGTACCGCCGACGCGTCGCCGAGCCGTCCCCTTCGTCACCCCGATCGAGCCCATGCGAGAAAACGCCCCGGACATAGTGTCGCCATTCTGTTCGTCGACGGACCTGGGACCGACCGTCGCGCACCAGGCTTGATCGGGCGAAAGGGTTGGTTTTGGGTGGGCCCGCATGGCGGCTATTAAGCTGACCTCCGGCCGATCGCGCAACTCCGAGGTGCGTCGTGAGAGACACGGTTGATCACTATCATCATGCTCCCCGACGTCGCCGGTGGATGATCGTCGCGCCGAGCGCCGGCCTGGTCGTGCTGGCACTCGGATGGTGCGCGGCATGGTATTTCGTAACCTCGCAGACGCAGACGATGCTCACCGCCTGGTCGGCGCGCGAACAAGCGCGCGGCCACATCTACCGCTGCGCCGAGCAGAGCATGAGCGGATTTCCGTTCCGGATGGAGGCGCGCTGCCGTGCGCCCTCCGGGGAGCTGCGCGACGTCGTTCCGCCGCTGGTACTCCGTGCCAAGGAGTTGCGGACCGTCGCCCAGATCTACCAGCCGACACGGGTGACCGCCGAGGCGGTCGGACCGGTCAGCCTGGGCGAGGTGGGGCGTACGCCGAGCCTGATAGCGAACTGGACGCGGGCCTCGGCCGACGTCCGGGTCACACCGGCCACGATCGACAGCCTCTCGGTCGCCCTCG
>JAVBUK010000030.1:0-5410 GCA_031555345.1 Xanthobacteraceae bacterium
TCTGCGCGCCGTCGCCGGACTGCGAATTCAGGTTCACGGCCACCCGGTACCCCAGCGCGAGATAGGCCGCGTTGCTGTCGGGGTCGGAGGGCGAGAAGGCGGCAGCGGCCAGCACCGCGACGTTCTCGATCACGGTGCGCAACGCCACTTCGTTGGCCTGCATGCCATAGTCGACGGTGGCGGTGGAGTCGATGCGCGAGGTGACCGACCGGCGCGGGTCGGCGCTCGACAGGCCAGTGTACCAGCTCACCGTATCGGCCGGCGTCCCGTCACGCAGCGAGGTGGCGGTGGCGAAATTCGACCCCGCCACCCGCTGCGGCGCATGGGTCGCGTCGACGTCGAAGAAGTCGCGCGAGGCCTGGACCGCCGAGGCGGCGGTCAGATCGGTCTTGCCGAGCGTGCGGAAGGAAGCGGTGAGCGCCGTCTGGATGTTGGCGGCGGTTTCGTCCGGCGTCGCCCCGATGGTGTACTGGCCGGTCCCTGCCGGCGCGGCGGCCGTGGCGGTCAGCGTCACCTTGCTGGCGGTCCCGTCGGGCAGCGTGACATTGACCGTCAGGCTGTCGCCGACGTTCGGCGTGCCGGTGACGCCGAAGGCGACCGATTTGGGGCTGCCGGTCGGCCCGGTGACGCCCACGGCGCCGGGACTCGGGAACACCGAGGCCGCTGCGAGCTTGAAGCCGAACGGCGAGCCGACGGCGTCCTCGGTCACCGAGACCCGGGTTCCGGCGGCCGGCGGCGTGGTGCCGGCGGTCAACCCGAACTGGGCCAGGGCGGACGCCGTTCCGCCGATGGTGATGGCGTCCGCGGCATCCAGCGCCGTCACCGAAATGTTGCCGTGCGCGTCGACCGTCGCCGTCCCGCCGGTGAGGTTCTGCAGGGCGGTCGCGACGTCGTCGAGGTTGTTGACCGGCGGCGTGCCGGCGCCGAATGTGATGGTCAGGGTGTTGGCCGGATTGGCGCCGACCTGGATCGTCAGCGTGTCGCCGGCGTTGACCACGCCCGGGACCAGGTCGGGCGGCCGGGTGGCGCCGGCGGTGAGCCCGAACTCGCTCAGCAGGTTGCCGCATGGCGGGTTCGACGGCTGGACGTCGAGCGGCGCCGTGGCGTCGGCGTTGGCCAGGACCAGCCGGCCGTTGGCGTCGAGCGAGGCGGTCGCCCCGGTCGCGGCATTGTTGATGGCGGCGAGGATCGCGGTGGCATCGCTGCGGGCCGGAATCGTCACCGTCTTGCCGTTGACCACCATGGTGCCGCCGCTGGCGAGGAACGGCGAGCGCATATCGTTCGTTCCCGTCGCCGACGCGCCCGTCAGATGGGCACCGGTGCCGGCGACACTGGCCGCCGACGACGGCGGGATGACCAGCCGCCCCAGTCCGGAAATCCCGAGGTCGGCCTGATTGCGCTCGTAGATGACCTGCTTAAGGCCGGCCTGGTTGCCGAAGCCGTCCAGGATGGCGTCGGCCGAGGCGACCGATTTCCGATCGACCGCGGCCCCGGAGAACAGGTAGCGGTCGTCCGCCTGGGTGTTGAGGAGATTGAGCAACTGGTCGAGCTGCGAGGCCGCATAGGCCTGGTCCGACGTCTGGCCGTTGACGCTCGGCTGGTAGGTCGACAGCCGCGCGGCGCTGCGCACGTCCGAAGTGATGGTGTCGAACTGGCTCAGCACCGACTGGGCGATCGACAGCCGGGCGTTGAGCGTGGTGTTGGTGTCCTGAAAATTGCCGATCGCGGCGCGCTGCGAGTTCAGCCCGACCAGCAATTGCGCCTGCGCGCTGATCCCCGAATAGGTGGTGACCTTCTGGCCGGTGGCGAACTGCCGCTGCAGGTCGTCGAGCCGCGTGCGCAGGGTGGTCAGTTGCTGAATCCGCAGAGCGGTGGTGGTGTTGACGCCGGTGATCGCCATGACCGCCTCACATATCCATAAGCGACTGGAACATCTGCTGCACGGTGGAGAACACCCGGGCGTTCGCCGCATAGGCGTTCTGCAGCACCAACAGGTGGGCCATCTCGGTGTCGATGTCGACGCCCGAGGTGGTGTCCATCCGCTGCTGGAGCGAATTGACGACGACTTGCTGACCTTCCTGCAGGGCGGAGGCGTTGGCGGCGTTCAGCCCCTGCTGGGTCATCACCTGTCCGAGATACATCGTCAACGTGCCCTTGAGCGGCGCGGACGAGGAGCCGAGGCCGGTTGCCGACGAATAGGTCAGGCTCGCCGCCGCCATCTGCTGGTAGATGAAATCCGGCCGGGTGGAGTCGCCGGCCGGCGTCGTCGGCGTGTAGTTGACCAGACCGGACGGATTGATGACCAGCGCGGCGTTGACGGTGATGCGCTGGGCGAAACCCACCTTTTCGTCGCCGGTCGCCGTGATCGCGCCGGTGTAGGGGTTCTGGCCGTCGAGGAACAACGACAGCTGGGCATTGCCGCTGGTCAGCGAGGTGACCGTCGTGGTCTGCGACATGGCGTCGACGGTGACCGCCGGGCCGTTGACCGCCTGCAGGAGGTTGCCGCCCGGGTTGGCGAACTGCACCGCCGGACCGAGCGCGCTGTTGAGCTGGGCGACGACCGAGGCCATGCCGCCGGAGAAGTCGACGCCGATGACGCCCGGGCCCGACAGCGGCAGGACCGACGGATCGTCGACGCGCACGATGCGGACGCTGTGGCTGCCCGCGGCGTCGGTATAGCTCAGGTCGATGACGTTGCCGTTCTGCAGGGCGCTGGTGTCGACGGCGAAACCGCTCTGGGCGCCGACCGTTACCGGGGTGCCGGCGGTGGTCACGTCCGACAGCGACTGCGACATCTGCGCGGCGAATTCGTCGAGCTGCGCCTGCGCCTGCGGCAACAGTTGGTCGCGCATCTGCAGATAGGCGGCGATCTCGCCGGACTTGATCGCGCCGGCGGCGACCAGGTCGATCGCTCCCCCGTTGGGGTTGGTCATGGTGATCGTGCCGACGGTGCGCTTGGCGGGGTCGACGTCGTAGCGCGACGCCGGCGTCAGGGTTCCGTGGTTGTCGAAGCTCAGCGTCACGGCCTGCATTCCGACGAGCTGGTAGCCCGAACCGGTGAACACCTGGACCTGGTTGAAGTCGCCCTTGATGACGTTGATGTCCATCAGCTGGGCCAGCTGATCGATGTAACCATCGCGCTGATCGAGCAGCGTCGCCGTCGTCGGGTCGAGCGGGCCGGAGGTGGCGATCTGCTGGTTGATCTTGGCGATCTGCTGCAGGGCGTTGTTGGCCTGCAGGACGTCGGCGGCGATGCCCTGCTCGGCCGAGGTGCGCAGGGTCTGGATGCTGGCGCTCACCGAATTGAGTTGCTGGGCGAGCAGCTTGGCGGCGTTGACGGCGTTGCTCTGGGCGGCCGACGAGTTCGGACTGTTGGCCAGGGTCTGGATCGCCGAGGTGAACCCGCCGAACAACGTGTCGATCCCCGACGCCGAGCCGGGCGCGCCGTAGATCGCCTGGAGCTGCTGATAGAGCGCGTCGAGCTTGTTGGCGTAGGCGCCGCCGGAGGTCTCCTGACGCAACTGCGCCTGGACGATGGTATCGAGGCTGCGCTCGATCGACGCCGTGCGCACGCCGATCGTGTTGCCCGCCGCCACCGCGACCTGGGTCTGCACCTTGCGGACGTAGCCCGCGGTCTGCGCGTTGGCGACGTTGCTGCCGACGATCTGCAGTACCTGCTGGGTGACCTGCAATCCGGCCAGGCTGGTATTGAGCGTTGATGTCAAACCCATGATACGCGGTATCCGTTACTCAGCGCGCGGGCTCGCACCCGAAACGACTAGCGGATGACGTTGAGCAGATCCTGGACCATCTGGTTGGCGGTGGTGATGATCCGGGTGTTGGCCGAGTAGGCCTGCTGGGTGATGATCAGCTTCGAGAACTCGTCGGCGATGTCGGCGTTGGAGGCCTCCAGCGCGCTGCCGACGATCTTGCCGGACGCGTTCTGGAGCGGCGGGCCGGATTCCGAGGTCGCCATGTAGGCGCCGCCGTCGAGCCGCTTGAGGCTGTTCTGGCCGTTGAAGGTCACCAGCGGCACCTGCGCCAACGGCACGGTCCGGCCGTTCGAATAGGAACCGATGATCCGCCCCTGGTCGTCGACGGCGATCGACTGCAGGGTGCCGGCCGACGAACCGTTCTGGCTGAGCATGGTCACCTGGGCGGTGCCGCTCGTGTTGGCATACTGGGTCAATCCGTTGGCGCCGAACACCATCTGCAGGTCGCCGAGCGGCTGACCGTTGACCACCACGCCGTTGAGCGCGACGTTGGCGGGAGAAGGCGACACCAGCTGTCCGGTGGTGTTGAACACGAAATCGATGCCGGCACTGACCCACGCCGCATCGGTCAGGCCGGCATTGGAGTTGGTCTGATAGAACAGAGCCCAGGTGTCGGTGCCGCCGACTTCCGTCGAGTCGGTCTTGGCCCAGCGGTACTGCATGTTCACCGGTGTGCCGGTCCCGTCGTAACAGGTGATCGAACCACCGGCGATCGACTCGTTGACGAACGTGGTCTGGTCCTCGCCGTACACGATCCCGCCGGCGAGCGGATCGGTGATGAAGTCGGCCGGGTTGAGCAGGTTCGAACCCGGGACATTGGGCTTGGTGTTGTTGGTGGTCGGATGGCTCGGCAGGTTGGTGTTGTTCTGGATCTGCGTCGTCTGTTGCGCCGGAATGAGCGAGTTGGAGAACTGAAGCGTGACCGGGATGCTGCCGGTCGGATTGCCGGTGGTCGGGTCGATCGGAATCCCCATCAGGTAGTAGCCGGAGCCGTTCACCAGGTAGCCGTCCTTGTCGGGCAGGAAGTCGCCGCGCCGGGTGTAGAGGTCGACGCCGCTGAACACCGGCTTGTTGCTGACGTAGTCCTCCGGCTTGGCGACGATGAAGAAGCCGTTGCCGTTGATCGCCATGAAGGTGCTGGTCTGGCTGTTGGTGATGTCGCCCTGGACGTTGTTGGTGGGGCACGAACTCGCCAAGCAACCGCCGGCGATCTGCTTGTTCGGCAGGTTGTCGCCGATCAGGTCCTCGAACCGCGTGTCGATCCGCTTGTAGCCGGTGGTCTGCGAATTCGCGATGTTGCCCGATATGTTCTGCAAGGCGTAGGCCTGCGAACTCAGACCCGACACGGCGGTGGTCAACGCGTTGAAGACACCCATGACTGTTCTCCTCACACGGCGACGGTACGAACAGGTCGCCGACAATTTCGAGAACAGCCACGCAAACCGTGTGCCAGACAATTATGTCTGCAAAATCAATGGCTTTACTCTATGCTAACCATGCGGAAGGCGGCCGGCCGGCAGAATCATCTGCCGGCCGCGGCAGAAAATGCCGGTCGCCCGCCGTCACGTCGGACCGGCGGTCGCGGGAATGAACCTGAGGGCCAGCCCGTTCATGCAGTAGCGCAGGCCGGTCGGCTT
>JAVBUK010000410.1:0-3157 GCA_031555345.1 Xanthobacteraceae bacterium
CGAAGAACATGCGCGCGCTGGTCAACGGCACGTTGCCGGACGGCGTGACGGCGAAGGACATCATCCTCGCCATCATCGGCGAGATCGGCACTGCCGGCGGCACCGGCTCGGCGATCGAATATGCCGGCCAGGTGTTCCGCGACATGTCGATGGAAGGCCGGATGACGGTCTGCAACATGTCGATCGAGGGTGGGGCCCGCGTCGGCATGGTAGCCCCGGACGCCACTACCTATGCGTATGTCAAGGATCGTCCCAAGGCCCCCAAGGGCGCCGACTGGGACAAGGCGATGCGCTACTGGGAGACGCTCCACTCCGACGCCGGCGCGCATTTCGACCGTGTGCTGAAGCTTGACGGCGGCAATCTCCCGCCCCTGGTCACCTGGGGCACCAGCCCCGAGCAGGTGGTCTCGATCACCGGCCGTGTGCCGCGGCTGGAGGACATCGCCGACGAGGCCAAGCGCCGCGCCGCCGAGCGTTCGCTCGCCTATATGGGGCTTGCCGGCGGCGAGAAGGTCACCGACATCAAGATCGACCGTGTGTTCGTCGGCTCGTGCACCAACGGCCGCATCGAAGACCTGCGCGCCGCCGCCCGGGTGGTCGACGGCAAGACCGTCAATGGCAACGTCAAGGCGATGATCGTCCCGGGCTCGGGGCTGGTGAAGGAGCAGGCGGAAGCCGAGGGGCTCCATACGGTCTTCCTCAAGGCGGGGTTCGAATGGCGCGAACCGGGGTGCTCGATGTGTCTGGCCATGAACCCCGACAAGCTGGCGCCGGGCGAGCGCTGTGCGTCGACCTCGAACCGCAACTTCGAGGGGCGGCAAGGCTACAAGGGCCGCACCCACCTGGTCTCGCCGGCGATGGCGGCGGCGGCGGCGATTGCCGGCCACTTCGTCGACCTGCGCGAGTGGCGGTGACCGCGGGGTCGCTACGGACGGATTGGCGTCCGGCGCGGGCTCGGCCCGCGCATCCGCCGCCGGAACCGGTTGTGCGAACGGAAGACGCCGGATTGGGCCAAGCCGGTGCGGCGCTGCTTACCGGCAGCGCCCCATCTGGTGGATCATGACCACCCGGCCGTGTTTGTCGGTCCGCTTGGTCCAGCGGGCTGGAACCCGTCCCTTCGGGCACTTGGACCATAGCCGCCGGTAGGCCGGGTCGGGCTGCGGCGGTGGCGGCACGTAGTAGGTCGTGTAGGGATTGTACCAGCCGGGGCCGAACGGCCCGTCGTCGTAGTACTGCGGCCAGGCCCAGCCCCATCCGTACGGATAAGGACCCCAGCCGCGGCGCCATTGCGCCGCTGCCGGTTCGCAGGCCAACGCCAGCCCACACGCCACGATTGCGGACAAAAGCATCACACGTCTGATGGCGGTCATCCGAAATCCCGGGGCTACCGGTAGCCCCATTCGCAGTGCATGTACGGCACGACGGTGTCACCGGTTGCGCGCCGCTCGACCGCGTATCCGTCGACGCATTGGCGCACCAGCCGCCTCGAGGGCGTCACGACAATGCGCGGGCGCACCCGCCGTTGCGATGTTGTCTCGGCCGGGCGCACGCCGGCATCAACGCTTCGGTCCTGTCTTTGGTCCTGCGCGGTCGCCGGTCCGGCCCACAGTGCCAATGCCACAAGGCCCGCCAGGGCCACCTTTGGCGCCACTCTCAGCGTCGGTCGCATGATCGTTCCTCGCCCCCCGTGGCGATCCGGATGTCCCGACAGCGCGGTCAGCCGACCAGCTTACGGGATCGCGCTCTATGGTATCGGGCCGCGCGCTCGCCTACAACATGGGTCATGTCGAAGAGCCCGCCCGCCGATCCGCTCGCTTGGCGTCCACGCAAGGCGCCTTCGCTCGCCGAATTTTCCGTGCTGGCCGACGACGTGTTTCGCCGGCTGCCGGAACGCTTCCGTGCGCTGTGCGACGGGCTGGTCATCCAGGTCGAGGACTTCCCCACCGACGAGGTGCTCGACGATATGGAGGCGCAGAGCGAATTCGACCTCATGGGCCTGTTCCAGGGGGTTGGCCTGCCGTTCCGTTCCGAGGGGGTTTCCGGTCAGATGCCGAACATGATCTGGCTCTATCGCCGGCCGATCCTGGACTACTGGGCCGAGCACGACGAGACCCTGGGCGCCGTGATCGCCCACGTGCTGGTGCACGAGATCGGGCATCACTTCGGCCTGTCCGACGCCGACATGACGGCGATCGAGCGGGCGGCGGACTGAGGGGCGGGGATGATTGTCACAGTATTCCGGTCACGATTGCGGGACGGCGCGCGCGAGGCCTACGGCCCCGTGGCGGCGCGCATGGACGAACTCGTCCGCACCATGCCGGGCTATGTCTCGCACAAGGGATTTGCCGCCGAGGACGGCGAACGCGTCACCATCGTGGAGTTCGAGTCCGAAGAGGCGGTGCGCGCCTGGCGGATGCATCCGGAACACCGCGAAGCCCAGCGCAACGGCCGTGCATTGTACTACGAGGCGTTCAACCTCCAGGTCTGTGAAGTGGTGCGGTCGGCCCGTTTCGAGCGCTCCGAGACGAAATCCGGTTGATCTCCCCGGATCGACCCCGGTCGGAACCCAGATCACCGTCGTGCTTGCGCTCGGCGTCCGCGCGACCGGCCGGCTCCGGCCCTTCCCGCAGGACAAGCCCGCGTCCGGCCGGCTTGACGGCCGGCCCGTTTAGGCCCCATGACAGCCTCGCCCGGGCAGAAGTCCCCGGATCGTCGAGGAAAAGCTGTTCATGGACAAGTTCACCGTGCTCGAAGGCGTCGCGGCGCCCATGAAAGTGATCAATGTCGACACCGACATGATCATCCCCAAGCAGTACCTCAAGACGATCAAACGCACCGGTCTCGGCAAGGGCCTGTTTTCGGAGCAGCGCTATCGCGACGACGGCAGCGAGAACCCCGATTTCGTCCTCAACAAGGCCGCCTACCGCAAGGCCAAGATCCTGGTCGCGGGCGACAATTTCGGCTGCGGGTCGTCGCGCGAGCATGCCCCCTGGGCGCTGCTCGACTACGGCATCCGATGCGTGATCTCGACCTCGTTCGGCGACATTTTCTACAACAACTGCTTCAAGAACGGCGTGCTGCCGATCAAGGTCTCGCCGGAGGATCTGGAGAAACTGTTCGACGACGCCGAGCGCGGCGCGAACGCGACGCTCTCGAT
>JAVBUK010000061.1:0-5358 GCA_031555345.1 Xanthobacteraceae bacterium
CGGTTGATCATATGGCGCGGCGCGCCCGCGGCGCGACGCTCGTTCGGCATCGAGCGGATGCGGCACGTCGTCCGTCGATCGCGAAAAGACCGCGTGCGCCGGATGCCTGGACGGGCCGAACACCTCGTTCGTAGTCCTACGTTCTGGAGTATTCCGTCACAGTCTGGTTGAAATGGCAGTTCGAGATCGAAGACAGCGCTGCGCGCCGGAGCCACGGCGCCACCATGCGGAACCATGACCCGCCGCAATGGATCGAAGCCGATCGCCGGGTTGTTGTCGAATGCGATGCGTTCGGCAGCCGATGCGCGTGACGATGGTCGCCGCGGCGTCGAAATGTCGGGGCGCGTCTGCCGATCCCCATCCCCAGTTCCTGCTCACACGGAGGTGACCATGAGGCGGTTCGGCGGAAGGTCGTTGCGGCGACGTGATTTCCTGCAGCAGACAGCGGCGGTGGCGGCGCTGACCGCGGCGACGCCCGTCATGCCCTTGGCGCAGGCCCTGGCGCAGGCGGCCGATGACGGCGAGACCGTCACCTGGACGTCGTGCGTGGTCAACTGCGGCAGTCGCTGCCCGCTGCGGGTGGTGTCGAAGGCCGGCCGCGTCCTGCGGATCGAGCCCGAGCTCGACGTCGCCGACGGCTGCGCGGTGCCGCAGGCGCGGGCCTGCCAACGCGGGCGGTCGATGCGGGCGCGGCTCTACAGCAAGGAGCGCCTGCAATACCCGATGAAGCGGGTCGGCAAGCGCGGCGAGGGCAGGTTTGCGCGCATTTCATGGGACGAGGCGCTCGACCTCGTCGCGCAGAAGCTCAAGGACACGATCACCAAGTACGGCAACGAGGCGGTCTACTTCCACTACGGGTCGGGCAATCAGGCGTTGGTTTCGAACCGCAACGCGGCGATGCGCCTGCTCAACTGCGTCGGCGGCTACCTCAATTTCTACGGCGACTACTCCACCGGCCAGACCATCGCGGCGTGGCCCTACACCTACGGCGAGTTCTCCTATGTCGGGTTCGGTCCCGGCGGCGGTTCGCTCGCATCGCAGATCGCCAACGCCAGGCTCTATGTGACGTTCGGCAACAACCAGGCGGTGACGCGCTCGTCGGGCATCGGCCAGACCTGGGAAATCGCCTGCGCCCGGGAGGCCGGCAAGGTCCGCACCATCATCGTCGATCCGGTCTACACCGACGCGGCGCTCGGCAAGGAAGACGAGTGGGTGGCGATCAGGCCCGGCACCGACGCCGCGCTGGTGGAAGGCATCGCGTATGTGCTGATCACCGAGAACCTGGTCGACCAGGAGTTTTTGGACAAGTACTGCGTCGGTTACGACGACAGGACGCTGCCGGCGGGGGCGCCGAACAACGCCGACTACAAGAGCTACATTCTCGGCAAGGGGCCGGACGGCGTCGCCAAGACGCCGGCCTGGGCGGCGCGGATCTGCGGCGTGCCGGCCGACACCATCGCGCGGCTCGCCCGTGAGATCGGCGGCACGCGGCCGGTATACATTTCCCAGGGGTGGGGTCCGCAGCGGAACGCCAACGGCGAGCAGGCGGCCCGCGCCATCGCCATGCTGCCGATCCTGACCGGAAACATCGGCTTGCCCGGCACCAATTCCGGCGCCCGCGAGGGCGACGCCTGGCTGGGCGAGGTCGGCCTGCCGCGGCCGGCCAATCCGGTCAAGGCGGCGATTCCGTGCTTCCTGTGGACCGATGCCATCGAGCGCGGGCCGCAGATGACCGCCAGGCGCGACGGCGTGCGCGGGGTCGACAAGCTGGCCCAGCCGATCAAGTTCATGTGGGTGCATCAGAGCAACACGCTGATCAACCAGCACTCCGACATCAACCGGACGAAAAAGATCCTGGCCGACGACACCAAGTGCGAATTCGTCCTGGTGATCGACAACCAGATGACGCCGACCGGGCGCTATGCCGACGTCCTGTTGCCCGCGACCATGATGATGGAAGCGCCGGACCTCGCCGCCGACTCCTACGCCAGCGGCCGCTACACCTTCCTGGTCGCCATGCAGAAGGCGGTCGAGCCGCGGTTCGAGGAGCGGGCGAACTACGACATCTGCCGCGGTATCGCCAGGCGCATGGGGGTCGAAGAGAAGTTCACCGAAGGCCGCACGCTCGAACAGTGGATCGAGTGGTGCTACGAGGCGACCCGCAAGAAACACCCGGGCCTGCCGGAATTTTCCGAGTTCTGGCGGCGGGGACTGGTCAAGCTGCAGCCGGCGCCGCACGACGGCATCGTGCTCAGGGATTTCCGGGCCGACCCCGACAAGAACAGGCTCAAGACACCGTCGGGAAAGATCGAGATCTATTCGGCGCGGCTCGCCAGGCTGGCCACCGAATGGGAACTGCCGAAAGGCGACGTGATCTCGGCGCTGCCGCAATACGTTGCCACCTGGGAAGGCGCCGCTGAAAGCCGGCGCGGCAAGTACCCGCTGCAGGCGTTCGGCTATCACGGGCCGGGGCGCACCCATTCCACCTATCACAATGTCCCGTGGCTGCGCGACGCCCATCCCGACCTGGTGATGATCAATCCGGTCGACGCCCGCAAGCGGAGCATCAAGACCGGCGACAAGGTGCGGGTGTTCAACGAGCGGGGCGCCCTGGTCTTGCCCGCCAAAGTGACGCCGCGCATCCTGCCCGGCGTCGTCGCCCTGCCGCAGGGGGCCTGGTACAAGCCTCGGCCGGACGGGGTCGACGAGGGCGGCAACATCAACGTCCTGACCAGCCAGCGACCGAGCCCCCTGGCCAAGGCCAATCCGTCGCACACCAATCTGGTCGACGTGCGCAAGGCGTGAGGAGGCAGCCATGACCCAGCTCGGATTTTTCGTCGATGTCGCCAAGTGCGTCGGCTGCAAGACCTGCGTGATCGCCTGCAACGACAAGAACGACCTGCCGGTGGGGCGCGTGTTCCGCCATGTGACGGAGTATGCCGGCGGCGAATGGAAGGAGGTGGACGGCGCCTGGACCCAGAACGTGTTCGCCTACTATACGTCGATCGCCTGCAACCAATGCGCCGAGCCGGCCTGCGTCAAGGTGTGTCCGACCGGCGCACACGCCAAGCGGGCGGCCGACGGCCTGGTGCTGATCGACCGGAACAAGTGCATCGGCTGCCGTGCCTGCGAACAGGCCTGCCCGTACGGCGCGCCGCAGTTCGACGCCGCGGCCAAGAAGATGACCAAGTGCGATGCCTGCGCGGATCTCGTCGCCCGGCACCGGCAACCGGCCTGCGTGGCCGCCTGTCCGCAGCGGGCACTGGCGTTCGGCGACCGCGCGGCGGTGCGCGCCAGGCACGGCGAGCTGGCCGCCCTCGCGCCGCTGCCGGCACCGGCGACCCGGCCGTCACTGGTCCTCGCTGCCCCGCGCACCGCCCGGGCGAGCGGCGACCGGAGCGGAACGGTGTACCGATGAGGTGAGGGCGGACGGGCCCGTCGAGCCGAGGGCGTTTCGTCCGCCTTTGACCGGGACCTCGTGACATCGCGGCGTCGGGCGCCCAGGTTTCCGACGTCGCGAGTGCCTCTTTTGATGCCGCGGCGCGGCCGGGGGTGACAAACACGGCGGCGGTCGTTGATGGCCGTCGGCGGGGGCGGGGCTTTGCGCCCTTCGTTTCATAGGGAAAGGTGCCGCAAGCGCACCCGCCCTGGCAACGCCGTCTTGGCCCGCGCGACATCATCTGGTGCGACTTGCCTGCCGCACCACGTTGCGCAGCAAGGCGATGCGTGGGTGGTCGGCGGCTGCAACGCGATAAACGAGGCCCAGCGCGGCGGTGGGCTGCGCCACCTTCAGGCGCAGGCGCCGGACGCGGCCGCCGCGTTCGGCCTCGCGCGCGGTCGAAATCGGCACGCTGCTGATGCCGACCCCCTCGGCGACCATGTAGGTGCTGGTGACCGGGGTGTCCACCTCGCAGCGTGCCGGTGGCGGCTCCAGGCCGTGGCGGCGGAAGGCGTCTTCCACGAACACCCGCGACAGCGAGGGTTTGCGCGTCAGCACCCACGGCTCGTCGGCAAGCGTCTGCCAGGAGACGTTGCGCGTCCGCCCGAGCGGATGCATGGCGGCAGCAATCACGACGTACTGTTCTTCGGCGATTTTTTCAAACCGGATGCCTTTCCCGACCGTCGACGCCATGGCGTCCGGATTGTAGACGGAAACGAGCGCGTCGAGCGTGCCACCGAGCAACGCTTCGAACAGGCTCGGCACGTCGTTTTCGCTCAGGCTGACGGCAACCGGCGGCGAGGCCGCGGCCAGACGCGCCACCACCTTGGGCAGGAGGTTGACGGCCAGGAAGGCGGGCGACCCCAATCGCAGGATGGCGGCCACGTGCCCGTGCGGTCCGGCTTCCCGGGCCTCGGCGTGAATATGCCCCAATTCCCGCAACAGCAGTGTGGCGCCGTGCATCACGATTGCGCCGTGGACGGTCTTCTGCAGACCGCGCGCGCCACGCGTGAACAGCGGAAACCCCAGCATGTCCTCCACCTCCTTCAACGCCTTGCTCAGGGCCGGCTGAGTGAGGTTGAGGCCGGTCGCAGCCTTACCGAGGCTGCCGGAACGCTCGATTTCGGCGATCAGCTGCAGGTGACGGAACCGCAGCCGCGCGAGCAGATGCCTTTCGATGGTCGGCATTGTCATTTCCAAAGGTTATTGTTGCATAAGAATATATCACTAGACGTCATGGGTTTCCATCTGCCACCGTGCGCTTCCGGCAACCTGAGAGGCATCGCCATGCAACAGCGTTCGACGACCCGCTTGCGCCATCTCCTGCGCGCCAAGACCTTTCTGCACATGCCCGCGGTTTACGACGCCCTCACCGGGCGGTTGGTGCAATCGCTGGGCTTCGAGGCGGCCTACGTCGGTGGCTACGTGACCGGCGGCGCGAGCGCCATAACGGAGCCGCTACTGACGATGACCGAGCAGGTAGGCCTGGCACGGGACGTGGCCCGCAGCATCGAGTTGCCGGTGGTCGTCGATGCAGGGGCCGGATTCGGCGAACCGCTGCATTGCATGCGGACGGTGCGGGAGTTCATCCTCGCCGGCGTCGCCGGCATCCACATTGAGGACCAGCTCTATCCAAAGCGCGCTCACTATCACAAATATGTCGTCCATGGCGTTCCGGTCGAGGAATTCGTCGACAAGATCCAATATTCGGTTCGACAACGCGATGAACTCGACCCCGATTTCGTCATCATCGCCCGCACCGACACCTGTCGCGCGCTCGGGCTCGACGAGGCGTTGTCCCGGCTCGATCGCGCTGCCGACGTCGGGGCCGATCTCGGCTTGCTCTTTCCGCGCAATCCCAAGGAGGCCGAAGAGGCTCCGCGGCGGAGCCGCCTGCCGCTGGTCTACGTGCAGAGCCG
>JAVBUK010000243.1:0-3907 GCA_031555345.1 Xanthobacteraceae bacterium
GCGGCGATCCGGCCGGGTGCCGCATCCCGCGAGGCGTCAGGCGGGTTCGGTCGCGTGCACGCGGCGGCCGACCAGGTCCTCGTCCTCGGGCTTGCCGCGTTCCCGCTTGACCATCAGCTTGTTGAGCGCCGCCAGATAGGCTTTGGCGGACGCCACCAGGGTGTCGGGATCAGCGCCGCGCGCGGTGACCGACTTGCCGGCCTCCGACAGCCGCACCGACACCACGGCCTGCGCGTCGGTGCCCTCGGTCACCGCGTGCACCTGGTAGAGCTCGAGCTCTGCCTCGTGCGGCACCAGCGACTTGATGCAGTTGAAGGTGGCGTCGATCGGCCCGTTGCCCTCGCATTCGTCGATCGCCGGGGTGCCGTCGATGTCGAGCCGCATGGTCGCGCGCTGCGGACCGCGGGTGCCGGCGATCACCGACAGGGAGATCAGCCGGATGCGGTCCTGCGCGGTCGCGATCTCCTCGTCGACCAGCGCCTCGATGTCCTCGTCGTAGACGTGCTTCTTGCGGTCGGCCAACGCCTTGAACCGCACGAACGCGTCTTCGAGCTGGTTGCCGGTGAGCTCGTAGCCCAGGTCCTTGAGCTTGTGGATGAAGGCGTGGCGGCCCGAATGCTTGCCCATCACCAGCGAGGTCTGCTTCACCCCGACGCTTTCCGGCGTCATGATCTCGTAGGTCTGGGTGTGCTTGAGCATCCCGTCCTGATGGATGCCGGATTCGTGCGCGAACGCGTTGCGGCCGACCACCGCCTTGTTGTACTGCACCGGGAACGACGTCGCTGCCGACACCAGCTTGGAGGCGCGCGTCAACAAGGTGGCGTCGACCCCGGTCCAGAACGGCATCAGGTCGTTGCGAACGCGCATCGCCACCACCACCACCGCGAGCGCGGTGTTGCCGGCACGCTCGCCGATGCCGTTGACGGCGCACTCGATCTGGCGCGCGCCGGCGCGCACGCCGGCGAGCGAATTGGCGACCGACATGCCGAGGTCGTCGTGGCAATGCACGGAAAAACGCGCCCGGTCGGAGTTCGGCACCCGCTCGCGCAGCATGCGGATGAGGGCGAAATACTCGTCGGGCATGGTGTAGCCGACGGTGTCGGGAATGTTGATCGTGGTGGCGCCGGCCTTGATCGCCGCCTCGACGCAGCGGCACAGGAAATCGTGCTCGGTGCGGGTGCCGTCCTCGGCCGACCACTCGACGTCGTCGGTGTGGTTGCGCGCGCGGGTCACCTGCGCGACCACCATGCCGTAGACCTGCTCGGGCTCCATCTGCAGCTTCCACTTCATGTGGACCGGCGAGGTGGAGATGAAGGTGTGGATGCGCGACCGCCGCGCCGGCTTGATCGCCTCCGCGCAGCGGTCGATGTCCTTCTGGCCGGCACGGGCGAGGCCGCAGACGACGGCCTTGCGGGTGCGCTTGGCGATCTCGTTGACGGCCTGGAAGTCGCCCTCCGAGGCGATCGGAAATCCGGCCTCGATGACGTCGACGCCCATGTCGTCGAGCAGCGCGGCGACCTCGAGTTTCTCCTCGTGGGTCATGGTGGCGCCGGGCGACTGCTCGCCGTCACGCAAGGTGGTGTCGAAAATGAGAACGCGGTCGTTTTCGGACTGGCTGGTCGGGCTCATGGCTGGAAATCCTTCTGCTGCACGTCGCGGGCGCCGGTCAGGCCCCGTCGGTTCGGATGTCTGCGGGTCCCCCTGAGTGCCCAGGCGCCCAGCGCCCAGCCGGCCCTCAGGGGCGGATAAGGAGCAGAAGGGAAACAAGGAGGGCGGCGCCGGGCCGGGCTTGCGCCCCCCGGGTGATCGTGCGCAATTCGCGGCCGATCGCCATTGCCGAAAACCCTCGTCGGCCGGCCTCAAGGTTCCGCGTGGCGGTCGATGCCGCGTATACGCTCCGAGCCGGCGGGATCCCTTTTACGGAAATGCCGCCGGCCACGCAAGCCTTCTCGCCGCAACAATATTGCGCGAACGGACCGCCGCCCGCGAGCCGAGCGCCGGGACCCGAACGCCGGCGCGACGGCTGTTGCGGATCGGACGTCAACGCCTTGCGGACTTTTTTCATCTCCTCCCGGGCGGCGCCTTCGACCTTCGGATCGCCGAGGTCCCGGCGCTCCAGGACTCGACCAGGGCCGAGGCCACCAGCAGGCGCGCGGTGCGGATCCTGTTTGGCGGCGCGCTCATCGACACGCCCCTTCAAGTCGGTTCGGCCCCGAGGCCGTCCAGACGTGGATCAGAAACGCTTTGACGAATTCCGGCATCATCGGATCGAGGTCGGCGGGCCCGCGCGTGACATGGACGCCGCCGAGTTCGGGCTGGTCCTGACCGGCGATGTTCGCGAGCACGCGGGTCCGCAGTTCGTCCGCGGTCACCGGCGCGGCCAGGATCTTCATCAGGGCGATCCGCCGGCCGGCGACGACGGCATGCCAGCCGGGCTCGGCGACGTAGTCGCCGGCGGTCAGGCCCATTTCCTCCTCGACCTCGCGGGCGACGCTGCCGGCGAGGTCGACGCGCCCGTCGGCGACATCGTCACGGTCGGGCGTGCCGGCGGCGAAATAGATCTGGCCGGCATTGACGGTGCCGCCGCCCATGACACCGAGCAGGAACGCTCCGTCGGCCGCGCGCAGCGCCGCCATGGCGAAACAATTGGTGACGGTAGCGTCGGGAAAGCCCCAATCGCGCCAGGCGACGAGGTCGGCGAAGCCGGTCTCGAACCAGCGGCCGGAAAGGACGCCGCCGGCGAGCGCGGGCTCGCGCATCAGCAGCACCCGTCCGTTCCACGCCTGGGGCGTGCGGACGCACACGGCGGCGAAATGGTCGGCAATGTCGGTGCGCCGTTCCTCGGCAAACCGCCAGCGCCACGGTTCGACGACGAAATCCAGCCGGTCGACCGCCTGGATCGTCAGGGCCGGCGGCCGGGCGCGCTGCATCGCCATGGATCAGGCCTCGATCGTTCCACGGCTCACCACCACCGCGTCGCCGGCGATGTGCGCACGCCGCAGCCGGCCGGAGGAAACCGTCATCGAAAGCCCGATCTGACTGGGACGGCCCATTTCGCAGCCCTGTTCGATCATCAGCGTGCGCTCGCCGTCGCCCGACTCGACCCGGGCGACCAGCCCCGCGAAGGCCGCCACCGCCGAGCCGGTCGCCGGGTCCTCGGCGATGCCGAGTGCCGGCGCGAACATGCGGGCATGGAAGTCGAATCCCGGGGCCTCGGTCTCCCGGCAGAAGACGAACAGCGCGCGCGGACCGTCGTCGCCGGACACCGCGGCGATGCGCGCCACCTGCGGCCGGCAGCGGCGGATCGCCGCCAGGCCGGATACCGGCACCAAGGCCATCGGCAGGCCGGCCGACCAGACCGCCGGCGAAAACCCGTCGAGGGCGAGGTCGGCGCGCACCAGCCCGAGCGCCTCCGCCAGCGCCGACGGATCGGGGGCCGGCGCGATCTCCTCGGGCAGCCGCGGCACCTCGAAGCGGGCGGTGGCCACCGTGTCATTCGCCACCGTGACCGTGCAGGCAACCGGCCCGACCCGTTCGCCCAGCACGAATGCGTGCTCGCCGGCACCGGCATCCATGCCGATCAGCGCCGCGGTCCCCACGGTCGGGTGACCGGCGAACGGCACTTCGCTCGCCGGGGTGAAGATGCGCAGGGCGGCGCGATGCGACGGTTCGCCGGGCGGCGACAGGAACACGGTTTCGGACAGGTTGAATTCGCGCGCGATCGCCTGCATGGCGTCGGCGTCGAGCCCCTCGGCGTCCCGCACCACGGCCAGCGGATTGCCGGCGAAGCGCGTCCTGGTGAAGACGTCGAGGGTGACGAACCGGCGTTGCATCAGACCGCCTCCGGCTGAAAGATCCGGCTCGGCGCCACGATCTCGTCCTGCGCCTCCACCAGCATGATTTCGCG
>JAVBUK010000462.1:0-4163 GCA_031555345.1 Xanthobacteraceae bacterium
AGATCGGCCAGGGCATGGGCGCCGCCCTCAACACCTCCGGCGCGATGGGCGCCTATGTGCTCTCCGACCGCGCCACCTGGATCTCGTTCAAGAACCGCGGCGACCTCGGCATCGCGGTCACCGGCGACAACCAGTTGTTCAACCAGTATGGCGTCATCCTGGTCGACCCGACCAAGCATCCGCACGTCAAGAAGGATCTCGGTCAGGCGTTGATCGACTGGCTGATCTCGCCCGAGGGCCAGGGCGCGATCGCCGGCTACAAGATCAACGGCCAACAGCTGTTCTTTCCCAATGCCAACGACCCGAAGGCATGACGACGACACCTCGTCTGTTCTGCTCCATGCCGCCGGCAGCCTGCGCGGGGCCCTGAGCGAAGTAGCGGCGGCGTTCGAAGCCGCCGCAGGCTTCGGGGTCACCGCCAGGTACGGCGCCTCGGGGCTGTTGCGCGAGGAGATCGCCGGCGGAGCGCGGGCCGAGGTGTTCGCTTCCGCCGACATGGGGCATCCGCGCTGGTTCGCCACCACCGGCAAGAGCGGGCCGGTGCGCCTGTTCGCGCGCAATGCCTTGTGTGCGCTCGTGCGCGGCGAAATCGCGGTCGACAGCGCCACGCTGCTCGACCGCATGCTCGCCGTCGACGTGAAGATCGGCACTTCGACGCCGAAGGCGGATCCCTCGGGCGACTATGCGTTCGCGGTGTTCCGCAGAGCCGAGGCGGTCCGGCCGGGCGCCGCCGCCGCACTCGCCGCCAAGGCACTGCAGCTCACCGGAGGCCGCACGAGCCCGGCGCCACCGCCCGGCCGCAACGTCTATGGCGCGCTGGTCGCGGCACGGCAGGCGGACATCTTTCTCACCTATCGCACCAACGCCATCGTGGCCGTGCACGAAAACCCGGGCCAGCGCATGGTCGACCTGCCGGAGTCGTTGGCGGTCGAAGCCGATTATGGCCTCACGGTGATGCGCAGTGCCTCGACGGCCGCACAGCGCTTCGCCGACTTCATCCTGTCGAGCCCGGGCCAGCGCATTCTCGCCAGCCACGGGTTCTCGCCGACGCGCCCCCGCTGAGCCGGGCTGGCACACTCGACCGCGCCGACGATACGCCGTGCAGCACGGCGCCCGGGCGCGCACGGCGTCCGCGCGAAGCCACTCGATGCCGATCACGAAATGGTCGAGATATGGATGGCGTATCACGACAGCCGGCGCAGAACGCACGCGGCGGGCCGACGACGGCGCTCGGGACCGACGTGCCCGCATTGTCGCGAGCGCGGCATTCCCGCTTTGTGGAAAAGTCGTGCCGCGCTTGCCAGCGCAAACGCGAGGAGGGTAAATCGTCGCAACTCGTGCTTAGCGTGTGTTTCGAGCCGGCGCGGCGTCGCAACGTGCTGATCAGACGGTTGGATTGGGTGGGGTTCGAGTCGATGCCAGACCTCGATATCGCGTGGCTCGTCAAAGAACTGGATGGTCTCGGACTGAAGTTTACCGCGACCCCTCGCATCGACGGGTCGATGCAGCTGAACCGTTGGCGCGCGATGAATTACTGGGAAAACGCTCCATTGGCCGACGCGCTGTGGGCCGAGCACGTCGGTGACGACACCGAAGTGATTCGGGCGATCACCGAATTCGTCGCACGGCCGAATCTCGAAATCCTCGGCGTCCCTTCGATCGCCCCGAAACAACGATCCACGACGCGGTAGCGCGTGGAACTGTGGCGGGCCTCGCCCAACCCGCAGCACCGTGGCTGATGACGCCGTTGCATGCATTGCAGATGCGACGATGACGCAGGGCAAAGCCGATTGCCCGTCTTGCGACGCACTGCCGCGGATTCGACGGCCTATCCTTGCCATCGCGCGTCGGCTATTTGAGACGGATCAAAGCATCGCCGGGAGGCGGGTGCCAGTTTGCGGCTCCCGCGCGGTGGCCATGGCTCCTTGCCGGTTCAAGGAGATGTTTCCGAATACCACCCTGCCTCGACAGACAACTCCAGGACGAACAATGAGTCTCTCATTGCGCGAGCATTCTGAAACGCTGTTGCCCTCGTACGCTCCGCCGGCGTCTTTCGCCGGCCGTGGGCGTTATTCCGTGCCCGACTATCTCGAAAAGTACTACTGGTGGGCCTACGTGCGGCCGCAGGCGGTCTGGTTCTGGGAACGGCAATGGCTGATCAACCTCGTCCTGCTCGGCAACTACCGCAAGCTCGGCGCCGCCGCGCTCGATGAACTCGGCGAGTACCTGCCGGGACGGACGCTGCAGATATCGTGCTGCTACGGCAACCTGACGCCGAAGCTGGCGCAGAACGTTGCGGACAGCGGCGGCACCCTCGACGTCGTCGATATCCTGCCGGTGCAACTGCAGAACCTGCGCCGCAAGCTGCGGCCGGGCGCGCCGGTCCGCACCCAGCAGATGGATTCGACGGCGCTGGAATTCGCCGATGCGACCTACGACCGCGTCGTGCTGTTCTTCCTGCTGCACGAACAGCCGAAGGAGGCCCGCGAGCAGACCGTTCGCGAAGCCCTGCGGGTGCTCAAGCCGGGTGGAACCATGCTGATCGTGGACTACGCTCGGCCGGCAAAATGGCACCCGGTACGCTACCTGCTGCTGCCGTTTCTCGCCTTTCTCGAACCGTTCGCGGTCGATCTCTGGCGCTTCGAGCTCAGCGACATCCTGCCGAAGCAGTTCGCCGGACGGAACTGGCGCAAGACTTCCTACTTTGGCGGCCTCTACCAGCGGCTCGTCAGCCGCGGCTGACCGCCCCCCGACGCCCGATCCGCGGCTGTTCGCGGATCGCGCGCCGATGCTTTCATAACCTTGTGTTATCGATGGCCGCTCGCCGTCGGATGCCGCTTGGCGTCGGGCGAATGCCGGTTTGACTGACAGGCCCATTTGGCCGACAAGCTTGGTCGACTGACAAGCATCGCTGTCCGGCGCCGATTCGGGTCGGATCGCATGCCAGCATAGGAACGCGATGTTCCGAGACACCCCCGACAACCGCCGGCCGGCGCCGCGCCCGCCGCGAACTCCGCAGTCGACCAAAACGGCCCCGGCCTATCTTCGCACCTACTACTGGTGGGCCTACGTCCATCCGCGGGCGGTGCGCATTTTCGAGCGTCAGTGGCTCGCCAATGCCATCCTGTGGGGCAACTACGCCACGCTGCGCGACGCTGCGATCGCCGAGTTCGACGGCGATCTCGCCGGCCGCACGTTGCAGGTCGCGTGCGCCTACGGCGACCTCACCTGTCGGCTCGCCGAGCGGCTGCCGCGCGCGGGCGCCACGCTCGACGTCATCGACGTCCTGCCGATCCAGGTCGAGAACCTCCGCAACAAGCTCCCGGCCGATGCGGCGGTCAGGACTTGCGCGATGGATTCCTCCTGTCTCGACATGGCCGACGCGACCTATGACCGCGCCCTTCTGTTCTTTCTGCTGCACGAGCAGCCGGCCGATGTCCGCCGCCGCACCCTGGCCGAGGCGTTCCGGGTGGTCCGACCGGGGGGGCGTATCGTGGTCGTCGACTACGCGCTGCCGCGGCGTTCGAACCCGCTGCGCTACCTGTTTCGTCCGGTGCTCGCGCTGCTCGAACCGTTCGCGCTCGACCTGTGGCGCGACGAGATCGCCGCATGGCTGCCGGCGTGCGCCGGGGACCGGGGCCATGCCCTGCGCAAGGAGACGTATTTCGGCGGCCTCTACCAGAAGGTGGTGATCGAGCGACAGTGATGTCGCTGGTGTGGTTTCGGATTTGACGTTGCTGTGAGAAACTCGCCGAAAGAGAGATAGGAACGTCAAGTCCATCACACTATGATCGGTGCTTCCTCGGGTCTTCATTCGGAGGTCCTGTGCCGCGCCATATCGTCTGCCTGTCGTTCGATTTCGACACCATGTCGGGATTCATCGCCCGTGGCATGACCACGCCGACCTCCTTGTCGCGCGGAGAGTTCGGCGCGCAGGCGTCGCACCGCATCCGCGCACTGCTCAAGTCGCGCGGCATCCGCTCGACCTGGTTCACCCCCGGATTCACCATCGAAACCTACCCACGCGAGTGCGCCGCCGTCGCCGCCGACGGCCACGAAATCGGGCACCACAGCTGGGCGCACATCCCGCCCGCCGTGCAGAGCCGAGACGAGGAGGAAGCCGATCTGGTCAAGGGCAACGCGGCGATCGAGCGCCTCGCCGG
>JAVBUK010000378.1:0-6405 GCA_031555345.1 Xanthobacteraceae bacterium
ACGGCGAGACCACGCGCCACCCCGGGTATCTCGATGGCTTCGATGTGTCGCGGGAAGATTGCGAGGCGATCATCATGCAGGCGAGACTCAAGGCCGGCTGGATCACCGAGGCCGAACTCCCGAAGGCGCCGGCCGAGGAGCCGGAAGCCGCAGACGCCCAGACCGTGGAATGAACAAGGAGCGGACCGCGAGGGTATGCTGGCGCGCCCCAATCAGGCCGAATCCGATGCCGGGCCCCGGACCGGGGCCCCGGAAAGGATGTGCATTGTCACCCGCTTGGCGCGACCGGTCGGAGAACTGATCCGTTTTGTCGCCGGCCCCGACGGCGGCATCGTGCCGGATGTCAAACGCCGCCTCCCCGGCCGCGGGGTGTGGGTTACGGCCTCCCGTCAGCGGGTGGCCGAGGCGGTCCGGCGGGGGGCGTTTCAGCGCAGTCTGCGCGCCGATGTCCGGATTCCGGGCGACCTAGCGGATCGGGTCGAGGCGCTCCTGGAGCGGGCCTCGCTCGATGCCCTGTCGGTCGCCCGCAAGGCCGGGCTCGTTCTATCCGGGTTCGTCAAGGTTGAGGCCGCCGTGGCACGGGGAGCCGCTACCGCGGTCCTGCACGCCGCAGAGGCCTCCGATGACGGCCGGCGCAAGATCGAGGCCGCGGCCCGGCGCGCCGGGTCGGCGCCCGGCCCGACGGAAATTCGGACCTTTCGATCGGCTCAATTGGATTTGGCATTGGGTCGCCCAAATGTGGTACATGCTGCGCTGCTGGCCGGCCGCGCGAGCGATACGTTCCTTGCACGCTGGCAGACCCTCGATGGATACCGGGCGGGCGATACGGGCAACCGGAGCGATGGCGTTAACCGGCCGAACCAAGAGGCCCCAACTTTGGGATCGGCAAGACTGGGATCGGAATGACTGATAAACAGAACCCCGGCGAGAAGACGTTGTCGGTCGCTCCGACGAAGACTTTGACGCTGAAGCGCAGCGGCGTCGAGCAGGGCATGGTGCGCCAGAGCTTCAGCCATGGCCGGACCAAGGCCGTGGTGGTCGAAAAGGTGAAGCGGCGCATTCCGGGTGAGACCAAGCCCGAGTCGGCGCCCTCCGCCCCGACGCCCGTCGCCACGCCGACGACCATACCGGCCGGCCGGCGCTCGGCAGCCAAATCCGCGGCGCCGGCAAGCGGCGGCGCCCCCGGACAGAAGCCCTCCGGCGTCGTCCTGCGCACGCTCACCGAAGAGGAGCGCAGCGCCCGCGCGCACGCCCTGGCGGACGCCAAGGTGCGCGAGGCCGAGGAGCGCAAGACCGCCGAGGAAGAGGCGCGACGCCGCAACGAAATCGAGACGCGCGAGCGGATCGAGCGCGAAGCCGCCGAAGCGCGCAAGCGCGAGGAGGACGACCGTCGCCGCCACGAGGACGAGGCCAAGCGCCGCGCCGAGCAGGAAGCCAAGAAGCGGTTCGGCGGCGAGGAGGAATCCAAGGGCAAGACGCCGCCGGCGCCCGCCGCCGCAGCGCCCGCTCCCAGGCCGGCCGCCAGGCCCGCGGCCAAGCCGGTCGCGACGGCCACGCCGGTCAATACCCGCAACCTCAAACCCGAGGTCGAAGAGGACGAGGCCCGGCGCACGCCGCGCCGGGGCGCCGGGCCGGCCCGCCCCGCCCCCGCAGCCAAGCCGACCCGCAGCACCACCGAAAAGCGCCGCGGCCGCCTGACCCTGGTCACCGCCCTGTCGGCGGACGAAGAGCGTGAACGGTCGGTCGCATCGTTCCGCCGCCGGGTGCAGCGCCTCAAGGGTCATGCCAGCAACGAGCCGAAGGAGAAGCTCGCGCGCGAGGTGGTGATTCCCGAGGTGATTACCATTCAGGAGCTGGCCAACCGCATGGCGGAGCGGGCGGTCGACGTCATCCGCATGCTGATGAAGCAAGGCCAGATGGTGAAGATCACCGACACCATCGACGCCGATACCGCCCAGTTGATCGCCGAGGAACTCGGCCATACCGTCAAGCGGGTCGCCGAATCCGACGTCGAGGAAGGACTGTTCGACGCCGCCGACGATCCGGACGCGCTGCGACCGCGCCCGCCGGTGGTGACCATCATGGGCCACGTCGATCACGGCAAGACGTCGCTGCTCGATGCCGTCCGCGCGACCAACGTCGCCGGCGGCGAGGCCGGCGGCATCACCCAGCACATCGGTGCCTACCAGGTGACGGCGCCCTCGGGCGCGAAGATCACGTTCATCGACACGCCGGGCCACGCCGCCTTCACGGCGATGCGGGCGCGCGGCGCCAAAGTCACCGACATTGTCGTGCTGGTGGTCGCGGCCGACGACGGCGTGATGCCGCAGACGGTCGAGGCGATTCATCACGCCAAAGCCGCCAAGGTGCCGATGATCGTCGCCATCAACAAGATCGACAAGCCGGATTCCAAGCCGGAACGCGTCCGTACCGAGCTTCTGCAGCACGAGGTGCAGGTCGAATCGCTCGGCGGCGACGTGCTCGACGTCGAGGTGTCGGCCAAGCAGAAGCTCAACCTCGACAAGCTGCTCGAGACGATCGGGCTGCAGTCGGAAATTCTCGAACTCAAAGCCGATCCCGACCGCCCGGCGGAAGGCACCGTGATCGAAGCCAAGCTCGATCGCGGCCGGGGTCCGGTCGCCACCGTGCTGGTCCAACGCGGTACGCTGAAGGTCGGCGACATCGTGGTGGCCGGCGCCGAGTGGGGCCGCGTGCGGGCGCTGGTATCCGACCAGGGCGCCCTGACCCACACGGCGGGCCCGTCGGTTCCGGTGGAAGTGCTCGGCTTCAACGGCACGCCCGAGGCCGGCGACCGGCTGGCGGTGGTCGAGAACGAGGCGCGCGCCCGCGAGGTCACCGATTACCGGGCGCGTCAGAAACGCGAGAAGCAGGCGGCGCGGGCCAGCGGCATGCGCGGCTCGCTCGAGCAGATGATGAGCCAGCTCAAGACGGATGCCCGCAAGGACCTGTCGCTGATCGTCAAGGCCGACGTGCAGGGCTCGCTGGAGGCGATCATCGGCGCGGTCGAGAAACTCGGGACCGACGAGGTCGGCGCCCGCGTGATCAGCGCCGGGGTCGGCGGCATCACCGAGTCGGACGTGACATTGGCGGAAGCCTCCGGGGTTCCGATCATCGGCTTCAACGTACGCGCCCACAAGGAGGCTCGCGAGGCGGCCGAACGGGGCGGCATCGAAATCCGCTACTACAACATCATCTACAACCTCGTCGACGACGTGAAACAGGCCAGGTCCGGCCTGCTGGCGCCGACGCTGCGCGAGTCCATGCTCGGCAACGCCGCGATTCTGGAGATCTTCAACGTCTCCAAGGTCGGCAAGGTGGCCGGCTGCCGGGTGACCGACGGGACCGTGGAACGCGGCGCGAACGTGCGGCTGATCCGCGACAACGTCGTGATCCACGAAGGCAAGCTGTCGCAGCTCAAACGCTTCAAGGACGACGCGAAGGAAGTGCTGGCCGGCCAGGAATGCGGCATGGCCTTCGAGAACTACCAGGACATGCGCCAAGGCGATGTCATCGAGTGCTATCGGGTGGAGACGGTCCAGCGCACGCTGTGAGTCCAATACTCACGTCTGCGCCGGCCGGCGACCCGGTCAAGGGAACAATTGGACGGCGAACGGGCGGGCCCGAACCGCCCACCGCCGATTTTCGAGAAAAGGCTCGACGTCGATGCCCCGCGGACCTCATCGCGCCGCCGGATCCGCTCCATCGCAACGCGTCCTGCGCGCGGGCGAGTTGATCCGTCACGCCGTCTCCGAAATTCTGTCGCGCGCCGAAGTGCACGACCCGGTGATCGAAACCCATCTCATCACGGTGCCCGAGGTGCGCCTGTCACCCGACCTCAGGCTGGCCACGATCTACGTCATGCCGCTCGGCGGCCACGACGCGAAGGAAGTGGTCGCGGCGCTCGAGCGCAACAAGCGCTATCTGCGCGGCGAGATCGCCCGCAGGGTGAACATGAAGTTCGCCCCCGACATCCGCTTCCGGATCGACGAGCGTTTCGACGAAGCGGAACGGATCGAAAAGCTGCTGCGCTCCCCCGCGGTGCAGCGCGATCTGGACGCCGGGCCCGACGAAACAAGGGAAGAATAGATGAGTGAGGGAAACCAGCCGTCCGATGCGCCGGTCCTCGATCAACCGGCCGCAGGGACGGATGCGCCCGGTGCCGACGCTCCCGTCGCCGAACGCGGCAACGACCGCGGCCCGCGCAGCCGGGACGGCCGGCAGCGCCGGCGCGAGAAGTACGACGTGCACGGCTGGGTCGTGCTCGACAAGCCGGTCGGGATGACCTCCACCCACGCGGTCTCGGTGATCAAGCGCCTGTTCAAGGCCAAGCGCGCCGGCCACGCCGGAACCCTCGATCCGCTCGCCTCCGGGTGCTTGCCGATTGCGCTGGGCGACGCCACCAAGACGGTCCCGTTCGTCATGGACGGCCGCAAGGCCTACCAGTTCACGGTCCACTGGGGCGAGGAGCGCGATACCGACGACGCCGAGGGGCGTGTGGTCGCGACCAGCGAGGAGCGGCCCGCGGCGGAGGCGATCCGCGCCATCCTGACGCGGTTCATAGGCACCATCGAGCAGGTGCCGCCCCGCTATTCGGCGATCAAGATCGCCGGCGAACGGGCCTACGATATCGCCCGTGACGGGGAGGAGGTGGAGCTCGCGGCCCGCCCGGTCGACGTCTACAGCCTGGCGCTGATCGACATGCCCGCCCCCCATCTGGCCGTCTTCGAGGCCGAATGCGGCCAGGGAACCTATGTGCGGGCGCTCGCCCGCGACATGGGCCGCCTGCTCGGCTGCCGCGGCCACGTCTGCGCCCTGCGCCGGACCCGCGTGGGTCCGTTCGCCGACGAGGATCTAATTCCGCTGGCCAAGTTGGAGGAGATGTGTAATAGAGCCGCAGCCGGCGAGGGCAGCCTCGCCGATGCGCTTATGCCCGTTGCGACCGCGCTGGACGACATCCCGGCGCTGGCCGTCAGTCGGGCCGATGCGGCCAGACTCCAGCGGGGTCAGACCGTCTTGATGCGCGGACGGGATGCACCTGTCTTCAGCGGCACGCTTTACGTCACGACGTCGGGGCAACTGATCGCCCTGGCCGAGGTCGACCGCGGAGAAGTCGTCCCCAAGCGCGTGTTCAACCTCGCCGGACTGCAAGGCAGGGCCGGCCGACCAAAAGGTGTTTGACCGATGTCGATCGTTGCCGAACGAAAGGCTGAACTGATCAAATCCTATGCGGTGAAGTCCGGGGACACCGGCTCGCCGGAGGTCCAGGTGGCAATCCTGACCGAGCGCATCGTCAACCTGACCGAACATTTCAAGTCGCACGTGAAAGACAACCATTCCCGGCGGGGACTGCTGAAACTCGTGTCGCAGCGTCGCCAGTTGCTCGACTATCTCAAGCGCACCGACGAAGGTCGCTACAAGACCCTGATCGAGAGGCTCGGCATCCGTCGCTGACGGCACACCCGACGCAGGGCGCCGCGCCGTTGTGCGGCCCCTCACCCACCCTCCGGCGGAAAGACGTCTGTTGTCCTCCGCCGTATACCAAGTCCGGCGGCAGGCGGCTGCCGGCATGTTCCGGGCGTTCGGTGCGTCCGGATCAGAAGAAGGCTCGAAAGCCATGGCAGGATCGCCGGACGCTGTTGCGCGCCTTGCGGATCAAGTCTGCATGCGGCAGCCTCTCGCCGTCTTGCTCATGGCTTTTGGAGCACATCCGAAACCCATGAGAGAATGCCGAATATGTTTGACATCCATCGCGTGGAGCTGGACTGGGGCGGACGCAAACTCGTCCTCGAGACCGGCAAGATCGCGCGCCAGGCCGACGGCGCCGTCGTCGCCACCTACGGCGAATCGAAGGTGCTGGCGACCGTGGTCGCCGCCAAGACGCCGCGAGAGGGCGTCGATTTCCTGCCCCTGACGGTCGACTACCAGGAGAAGTTCTACGCCGCCGGCCGCATTCCGGGCGGCTACTTCAAGCGCGAAGGTCGCCCGACCGAGCGCGAGACCCTGGTGTCGCGGCTGATCGACCGTCCGATCCGACCGTTGTTCGCCGACGGCTGGCGCAACGAGACCCAGGTGATCGTGACGACGCTGTCGCACGATCTCGAGAACGATCCCGACATCGTCGCATTGGTCGCGGCCTCGGCGGCCCTGACGCTCTCGGGCGCCCCGTTCATGGGCCCGATCGGCGCCGCGCGGGTCGGCTTCATCAACGACGAATACGTGCTCAACCCCCAGCTCGACGAAATGACGGAGAGCCAGCTCGACCTCGTCGTCGCCGGCACCCGTGACGCGGTGCTGATGGTCGAATCCGAGGCCAAGGAGCTGTCGGAAGACGACATGCTCAGCGCCGTGATGTTCGGCCACCAGGGCGTCCAGCCCGTGATCGAT
>JAVBUK010000141.1:0-2749 GCA_031555345.1 Xanthobacteraceae bacterium
AGGCGGTCGAGTTCCTCGCGGACGTCGACCCGGGTCGCCAGCATGACCGCTTCCTGGTGCAGCCGATCGGGATCGAGCCGCGAGCCGTTCTCCGTCAGCTGCGCCACCTGCTCTTCCAGCCGCTTTCGGATCGCCTCCGGCCGGCGCCCGGGCGCGGCCTCGGCGCGGGCCACCAGCCCGGAAATGTCGGTCAGCCGCGCCGACAGGAAGCCCGCCAAGGCTTCGCCTTCGTGGCGGCGCATTTCGCGCAAGTCCGCCAGCGCGCGTTCGAAGCCGGTGATCACCGCCGATTCGGCGACGCGCCGGTCTTCCTCGCTTTCGTCGGCGTCGTGCACCTCGATCACCCCCTTGATCGCCAGGATGCCGTCGAGCCGGGGGGGCGTCGCGTCGATCGTGCCGGCGAGGCCCCGGATGGTCGACAGGACGGCGGCCAGCACCTGATCGTTCACCCGCACCACCGGCTGGATACCCTGGCGCTCGACCGCCAGCGATGCGTGGACCGTGCCGCGCGCCAGGGCGGCGCTCGCGCGCGCGCGCAGCGGCGCGTCAATCGCCTCCCAACCGGGCGGCCATCGCAGGCGTACTTCGAGGCCCTTGCCGTTGACCGAACGCACCTCCCAGGACCACGAATAGGCGCCGCAGACGCCCTGACCCCGGGCAAAGCCCGTCATGCTCGACAACGCCATGGTGATGACTTTCCATTGGAAACGCGCGGCGCGACCTTAGAACAGGACGCCCGAAAGAGGAAATCGGATCTCGGCGCCCCGGCCCGCGCCCCGGCCCGAAAAAACTAACATAATCAAATCATCAACTTAAATCAGCGCCCGCCCCCCGAAATCGGCCTCCGGCGGCCGGCCCGAACCGGCCGGATTTCGCGAACGTGGTTTCGGATTTGACGTCGCGATGAAGAGTGCGCCGCAACAGCGATCGGGAGGTCAAATCCACCCCACCAAGTGGGTGATCACCGCGTCGGCGCCGGGCGATTTTGCGGCCGCCGCGCTGGCGCCGACGGTTGCGCCGCCGACGGGGACGCCGGCGTGGCGGCGGGGGCGGCCGCGTCATGGGTCTGCTGTTCGATGGCGCGCCACCGGGCGACGTTGCGCTGGTGCTGATCGAGGGTCTCGGCGAAGGCGTGGCCGCCGGTGCCGTCGGCGACGAAAAAGAGTTCCTTGGTGCGGGCCGGATTGGCCGTGGCTTCGAGCGAGGCCCGTCCCGGATTGGCGATCGGTCCGGGGGGAAGCCCGTCGATCACATAGGTGTTGTAGGGCGTCGGCTGGTTCTTCTCGCTGAGCGTGATGCCGTGGCCCAGCGTCCCCTTGCCGCCGACCAGGCCGTAGATGATCGTCGGGTCCGATTGCAGCCGCATCCGCTGCTTGAGCCGATTGACGAACACCGCGGCGACCCGCGTGCGCTCGTCCGGACGACCGGTCTCCTTTTCGACGATCGAGGCGAGGATCACCAGCTGGTCCATGGTCTTGAGCGGCAGGTCGGAGGCGCGGTGATCCCAGACGTCCTGGATCAGCCGTTGCTGCGACTGCTGCATGCGCTGGATCAGTTGCTCACGGGTCATGCCGCGCGTGAAGCGGTAGGTCTCCGGCAGCAGCGTCCCCTCGCGCGGAACCTCGCGGATGTTGCCCGACAGCACGTCGTTGTCCAGCAGGCGTTGCACGATCTGCTCGGACGTCAGGCCTTCGGGAATCGTCATCTGGTGCTGCACCACCTTGCCGTCGACGATGGTGCCGATCACTTCGCGCAGGCTCGCCTGCTTGGCGAACTGATACTCGCCGAACTTCAACTCGTCGCGCGCCTTGAGCACGATCACGCCGCCGATGAAGATCGCCGGCTGTTCGATCACGCCCTCACGCACCAGGAGGTCGGCGATGTCGCGGATGCCGAGCCCCCGCGGGATGTTGACGATCTTGTCCTGCTGCAACGGTCCGACGGCCTCGAATCGCTGCTTGCCGACCACGAACGCACCGACGCCGACCAGGATCAGCACGATCAACAGCGTGAACAGGGCGCTGCCGACCGCCACCAGCGGATGGCGCACGCGGCGCGAACGGCGCGCCGGAAACGCGACGCGCTCGGGCTCGAGGGCCACGCGTGGGCTGCGGAGATTGAGGCGTTTGCGTTCCATGCTCCAGCCGAAGATCACCAGAATGCGGCAGTGCCAGGCCGAATTCCAAAACCGTCCCCACGCCGCGGCCTAGGTGGCCCGATTGCCGGCGCAGCCGCAACGTACAACAGCCGCACCGCGCCGTATACGGGGCTTGCGCATCCTGCGTCATCGCATACACCGCGGTTCCGTGACTCCCGCCTTCGAGCCGCCGCGCGACGCGAATCACCGCGGCATCGGCCCGGGATGTCGCCGGCGCCGAACCGCACGGAGTTTCCGGAATCGAGTGGCCGGCGCCGGTCGGCGGCCGGTGCACCGGTTCGACGTCACTCGGCTTCGGCGTCAATCGGCTTCGACGTCAATCGGCGCGACGGAAAACCAACGAGGCGTTGGTGCCACCGAATCCGAACGAATTCGACACCGCCACGTTGATCTCGCGCTTGCGGGCCTTGTGGGGCACGAGATCAATCGGGGTCTCGACCGAGGGATTGTCGAGGTTGATGGTCGGCGGCGCGATGCCGTCACGCATCGCCAGGATGGAGAAGATCGCCTCGAGCGAACCGGCGGCACCGAGCAGGTGGCCGACCGACGACTTGGTCGACGACATCGAGATCCGGCCGGCGGCGTCGCCGA
>JAVBUK010000292.1:0-6515 GCA_031555345.1 Xanthobacteraceae bacterium
CGACGGTGTCGCGCGGCGCCCTGCTGGGCGAGTTCGCGCTGCTCACCGAAACGATCCGGCCGGTGACCGCGATCGCCAACGAACCGTCGAGCGTCATCCGGATTCCGCGCAGCCTGTTTCTCAAGATGCTCGAAGGCTATCCGGACGCCGCGCAGCGGCTGCGCGACCATTTTGTGCGCCGTGCCGAACAGACTGCGAAAGACATTTCCGGCGTCCGGGCCGCCCTCGATAGCGATCCGCACCCGTAGTCCTTGTGCGCGCGGGCGAAGCGGACCGTGGTCCGTAACCGCCCGCTCGAAATCCGGCGCATGCCTTTCGGCCAGGAATCACCCATCCCTAATGCCGGAAGTGCCGCGTGCCGGTGAACACCATCGCGACGCCGTGCTCGTCGGCGGCCTTGATCACTTCATCGTCGCGCACCGAACCGCCGGGCTGGATCACCGCGGTGGCGCCGGCCTCGATGCAGGCCAGCATGCCGTCGGCGAACGGGAAGAACGCGTCCGAGGCCACCACCGAGCCGCGCGTCGCCGGCGTCGCGAGCCCGGCCTCTTGTGCCGCATCTTCCGCCTTGCGCACGGCGATGCGGGCCGAATCGACCCGGCTCATCTGTCCGGCACCGACGCCGACGGTGGCGCGATCCTTGGCGTACACGATGGTGTTCGATTTGACGTGCTTGGCGACCCGGAATGCGAAACGCAGGTCGGCCAGCTCGGCTTGCGTCGGCGCCCGTCGCGTCACCGTGCGGAGCACCATGTCGTCGACGACGGCGTCGTCGCGCGACTGGACCAGGAAGCCGCCCGCCACCGTCTTGAACGCAAGGCCGGGCGCGCGCGGGTCGGGAACGCCGCCGGCGAGCAGCAGACGCAGGTTCTTCTTCGCCGCCACGATCGCGATCGCCTCGTCGCTGGCGTCGGGCGCGATGATCACCTCGGTGAAGATCGAGGTGATCGCGTGCGCCGCCGCGGCGTCGAGCGGGCGATTGAGCGCGACGATGCCGCCGAACGCGGACGTCGGGTCGCACCGCAGCGCCCGATGGTAGGCGTCGGTGAGCGACGATCCTTCCGCCACGCCACACGGGTTGGCGTGCTTGACGATCACGCAGGCGGCGGTGCGGGCGGGGTCGAACTCGGCGACGCATTCATAGGCCGCGTCGGTATCGTTGATGTTGTTGTAGGAAAGCTGCTTGCCCTGGGTCTGGCGGGCGGTGGCGACCCCGGGCCGCCGTTCCGCCGTGCGATAGAACGCGGCGCGCTGGTGTGGGTTTTCGCCATAGCGCAGTGGTTCGGCCAGACGGCCGCCGAAGGTGCGGAACGTCGGCGCGGGGTCGGCCAGCTCGGCCGCAAACCAAGTCGAGATTGCGGCGTCGTAGGCCGCCGTGCGGGCATAGGCCTTGGCGGCCAGGCGTCGACGCAAGGTCGGCGTCGTCGCGCCATCGTGGGCGGCGAGTTCGGCGAGCACGGCCGGGTAATCGTCCGCCTCCACCACCACGGTGACATCGGCATGGTTCTTGGCGGCGGCGCGAATCATCGCCGGGCCGCCGATATCGATGTTCTCGATGCAGGCGGCGAAGTCGCCGCCTTTCGCCACCGTCGCCTCGAACGGATACAGATTGACCACCAGCAGGTCGATGGCGGCGATTGCGTGCCGTTCCATCGCGGCCAGGTGTTCGGGATCGTGCCGCATCGCCAGCAGGCCGCCATGCACCTTGGGATGCAGCGTCTTGACCCGGCCGTCCATCATTTCGGGAAACCCGTTCAGGGCCGAAACGTCGGTCACCACGAGACCCGCGCTCTCGAGCGCGGTCCGGGTGCCGCCGGTCGACACCAACTCGATTCCGTGACCGGCCAACGCCCGGGCGAAATCGACGACGCCGGATTTGTCGGAAACGGAAACGAGGGCGCGGAGGATGCGGCGCGGATGTTCGGTCATGGCTTCATCTGCAGTTCGTCGATGGCAAGGTATCGCATGCCGAGGTTGGAATATTCCGGCCACGGCGTCGTCTCGTCGCGGTGGCCCTCACAGCGGCAGTTCCGGATCCGCGTCGCGCGGACGGCGACCGCTCGGTTCGGGCGGCACGTGCATCAGGGTCCACTGGACGCGGGACGCTTGGCGGGCGCGGCCGTAGATCACGATCTGGGACGTGCGGCGCGGGCCGTCGATCCCGGCAAGATACACGCTTTCCTCGATTTCCAGGCGATCTTCGTGGGCGTTGAAGTTCCACACTTCTTTGTTGGGCAGCAGCAGGATGGCGCCATGGCCGTCGCTCAGGCGGGTCGCCTTGACCGACGGATACAGGTGGAAGCGGACCGCGAATTCGTCGCGAGTGCCAGTCGGCAGCATGTTGCTGTCGGCGGGCAGGAACAGCTCCTCGCCCTCGAGCCGCAGGCCATCGGCCGAGAGCACCAGAATACGTTGATGAATGATCGCGAAGCGATCGGCATAGCCGTCATGCGACGCGCGCAGGACCACGTCATCCTGTTCCTGCCGCGCAACCGTGACGTTGTGGGGGCCGCCGACGATCGGGGCTCCATAGGCTCGACGCCAGGCACCGTCGAGAAACTCGCATGACGACGTGTTGTTGAATGTCACCGTCGAATGGGCGGCCGTGGCGCGGGCGATCTGGCGCCAGGCGTCCTTGCCGTTTGCCGGCAGGCCGCAGTTGACGACGATGCGATGCTGCTTGTTCGAGAACTCGAACGCCAGGCATCCCGCATGCGCCTCGTTCGACAGCGCGAACGGCGGGGGGGATCCGCTGTCCAACAACAGTACCGAGGCGCCGCACTCGGCGCGTTGGTATCCGGAATGGGGGGCATTCGCCAGCGGCAGACCGCGCGCGTCGTCGTAGGCGAGGATGGTCGCCAACAGATCGGGCGAGGTCGGCCCCATGCCGTTGAACATCCCGAAACTGCCGTCGGAATGTCGGAAGAACCGCAGCATCGGCATCATACGGTCGATGGCGTTCAGCAGCGGTGCGGGCGGCACGATATTGCGTGCCGTAAAGGCCTGACTGAGCGGCAACAGGTCGAGCAGCAGCTCGATCAGCGCTCCCGGGTTGCGGGTCGCGTGGCCGCCGTCCGGCAGGATCTGGCGCTCGATCTCGGCGACCAGCCGGCGCGTCGCCTTGGGCAGATGCCCGATCTGCCGGTTCATGCACAGCGCCGCGTAGGTCAGGGCGATGTGGGCATGCAGTCGCGAAACACCGTCGCGCGCGGTGCCGGCGGTCGCGCGCAAATAGCGCACCTGCCAGGTGAGGTTGCGCAGAAATCGACGATAGAACCTGACGTCGGCGTCGTTCAGGATGAGCGGCGCCTGCGTCAACCAGGCAATGATGCGGCGGGCCATGATGTCGGGTCGCCGGGCGATCGAGCGCCACGATCCCCGCATCGACATCCACTCGTCGATCAGGGCGCGGGCATTGGCCCGCGTGATCGCCGACTCGGCCGCACGCAGGTGTCGCAGCCAGCCGAAACCGAACAGGATCGCGGCCCATTCCTCCGAGGGCGGCGCCATCTCGAACGGCGAACGGCCGTCGCACATGACGATCTTACCGGCCAGGGCGAAGCGGCCGCCGTAGATCTCGCTGGCGCGGGTCGGGTCGGCGGTGCGCAGGTCCTGGGGGGCGATCAGCAGCCGTTCGGGCTTGCCGAGAAGTCGCGGCAGTTGCAGCAGCGGGTTGGCCAGGACACGCCCGTACCAATGAAAGAGCTTCCGGCGCAGCAGGAGCGACGCCATTGTGCCGCGGTCCGCCATCGACACACGCGACATCGCCGCGAGTCCCCCTTCATGTTGTCAAAGGCGGACCGGACCGCCCGTCGCATCATATGTCATCCGCTTGATCGCTTCGTGACCGGCGGATGGCGGCTTCGCGCAAGCGCCAAGATGGAGCCAGTGATCCGGGCTCGACGGATTCCGGCCGATTCGGGTGAAGGATCAGCCGGAATCCGTACGACACCATAGCCAAGGTCGGACAGAGGGCAACGGGCGGCTGCAAAGCCCCTTTGGATAGCTCGCGGCGGGGGTTAAATGCGGGCCAACCGGGCGGCGTAGAAGCCGTCCAAGCCGGCCATGCGGAGATCCGGATCGGGCCAATGGCAGGGCAGGGTGCGCAAGTCGCCCGCGGCCGACAACAGGCCATTCAAGCCATTGAATTCATTTTCAGAGATGGGCATTCGTCGGGTCTGCGGGTGGCCCGCCAGAAAGCGCTCGACGATCTCCTCCCCTTCCTCGGGCTCGAGCGAGCAGGTGCAGAACACAATGGTTCCACCGGGCCTGGTCAGCGCTGCGGCGCGCTCGAGCAGACGTGTTTGCACCTGCGCCAAGGCGGTGATGTCGGCGGCCTGCTTGAGCCAGGCGATGTCGGGATGGCGACGAATCGTTCCGGTCGACGAACAGGGGGCATCGACCAGAACAGCATCGAAAGGTCCGCCTTCCCACTCCGTCGCGTCGGCCACCACGGTTTCGGCTACCAGCCCCAGCCGTCGCAGGTTCTCGTTCACACGCCCGATCCGCGATGTCGACCGGTCGACCGCGACCACCCGGGCACCCGCATAGGCGAGCTGCAACGTCTTGCCGCCGGGGGCCGCGCACAGGTCGGCGACGGATCGCCCGGCGAGGTCCCCGATCAGCCGTGCCGGCAACGCGGCCGCCGCGTCCTGCACCCACCACGCCGCTTCGGCGTAGCCGGGCAGCAGCGCCACCGGACCGTGCGCGACCGTCCGGACGGTGCCGGTCGGCAGCACCCGGCCGCGCAACCGTTCCGCCCAGTTTGCCGCATCGTCTTTCACGGTGAGATCGAGGGACGGTTCATGGCTATTGGCGGCCGCAATGGCCCGTGCCGTCTGTGTCCCGTAGGTGCGGGTCCAGCGTTCCAACAGCCAGGGCGGGGTATCGAGAACGATGGCGTCGACGTCGGCGAGCCGCTCGCGTCCGCTCTGGGCGATCCGGCGCAGCACCGCGTTGACCAGCCCGGCATAGCGGATGCCGCGACGGTCGGCCTGGACGATGCGGACCGAAAGGTCCACCGCGGCGTGATCCGGAACATCGAGAAAGAGGATCTGGGCAGCGCCGATCAACAACGATGTTTCCACCCGGGGAGCGTCGGCCGGAACACCGCGATCGAGGAAGGTGCCGATCAAATACCGCAGGGTGCCGAGTCGGCGCAGCACCGAGCCGACGATCCGTCGCATCAGGGCACGGTCGCGCTCGACCAACGAGCCGATGGCCAGATGCGCGCCTTTACCATCGAGCTGCTCGTCGAGCGGACGCCCCCGGCGAAGAACGCCATCGACGATATCGGCGGCGATCCGTCGGGCGGTCAGTCCGGGAACATCTTGGCGGGGAGGGTGCCGCGGGTGGGCCATCAAAGTTCCAGTCTTCACGTCGTGCCGGACGAATCAGTGCCGTCGCACGCGATCGTCATTAGTCTCTAGCCGATGTCACTCGGTTCCGGATCGGACAAAAAATATCTGCTCTGTCGGGCAACCTCCAGGGCGCGTTCGAGTTCCGTGCGTCGCGCGCGTCGTGATCAAACCCGCGCCGCCTGTGCGACAGATCTCTGGCGACATGATGTCCTCGACGGCTTGTACCATCGGCGGTGCCGGCGCAAAATCGGCGCCGCGATCTTCACCGGCGGTCGTCGTGTGGTCAGATTACCGCACGACACCGGATGCTGCGTGCGAAGACTTCGGCCGCGCGATTTCCAGTGCCCCGGTTCCGACGTTCGTTTCCGGGTGCAGCCCGTTTGGTCCGAACGTCAAATCCACCACACTAATCTGTATTTTTCGGTGCTGACTTCGATGCTGACTTGTGGCGGACCCGCACGACGACGTCGATGTCATCAAGCTCGAGATCGGGTGGCAGGGTTGCGGTTCCCACCAGCACGATCTGGCCCGTCGGCACATCCGTCACTTCGCCGGTATCGACATTGTAGAAGTGATGGTGCGGCGTGGTGGTCGAATCAAAGACCACGCGCTCGGGGACGATGATGTCGCGCACCAGCCCCCTGGTCTTGAACAGCTTCAGCGTGTTGTAGACCGTCGCGCGGGAAACCTCGGGCATCAGATCGCGCACGCGGGCAAGCGCCTCGTCGGCCGTGAGGTGAACGGGCGCGGCAAACATCACCTGGGCGATCGCGAGGCGTTGCAGGGTGGGCGAAATTCCCGCGCTCCGCAGCTTGTCCCCGACGCGGGCGCCGCCGAGCAGCCCGATGAAGGGCGCTGCTGGCGTCAGGGGTGTTTCGGCAGTGTCCGTCTTGTCGGTCGGGTCGGTCATCACGCCAGGATGACTTGAGTGGATACGGCTCCTCGTTTCATGCGCGAACATGAGACTGGTTCGAGGGTTTGGATGTAGTCTTTATTCCAGATTCGGTCTGAATGATAGACTTTAATTCTAGATGTATCTGGTCTAAAACAAGCATATAAAGTGACGGGCACTTTCAGCGTGCCGAAATGGGGTGAAATGATCTAGTCTGGTATCGAGGTCGCGTATATCGTCGGTCTCGATGGCGGCATCCCTTC
>JAVBUK010000486.1:0-3354 GCA_031555345.1 Xanthobacteraceae bacterium
TCGGCGACCACCGGATTCGTCGTCCTGATCCTCGGCTTCGCGTTCCATTGGCAATCGGCGCGCGCGCGCGAAGCCGACGTCATCTTCGAGACCGTGCGCGGTCGCATCGACACCGCGCTCAATCGCGGCCGCTGCGGTCTGTGGGATTGGGACATCGCCCGCGGCCGCATCTTCTGGTCGCATTCGATGTTCGCGATCCTCGGGATCGAGCCGCGCGACGACCTGATGACCTTCGGCGAGATCAGCGTCCTCACCCACCCGGACGACGTCAAGCTGTACCAGATCGCTTCGCAGGCGGCCGACGGCCTGACGACGTCGATCGACCGCGCCTTCCGCATGCGTCACGCCCGCGGCCACTGGGTGTGGCTGCGCGTGCGCTGCGAGGTCATCCGGTCCGGTGCCGGCGACGATCTGCACCTGATCGGCATCGCGGTCGACATCTCCGAGCAGAAGAACATGGTGGAGCAGACGCTGGAGGCCGACCTGCGCCTGCGCGACGCGATCGAGACGCTCCCCGAAGCCTTCGTGTTGTGGGACGCCGCCAACCGCCTGGTGCTGTGCAACTCGAAATTCCAGCAGTTGCACGATCTGCCCGACGAGGCGGTCCGGCCCGGATCGGGCTACGACCGCGTGCTCGCCGCCGGCCGCCAGCCGGCCCTGCGCATGACCGAGACCAGCAGCGACGGCGCCGCCCGCGGCGCCTGTACCTTCGAGGCCCAGCTCGACGACGGGCGCTGGTTGCACATCAGCGAGCGCCGCACCAAGGACGGCGGTTACGTGTCGGTCGGCACCGACATCACGCCGATCAAACTGCACGAGACCAAGCTGATTGAGAGCGAACGCCAGTTGATCGCCACCGTGGCCGATCTCCAGAGCTCGCAGCAGGCGCTGGAGAGCCAGGCCCACCAGCTCGCCGAGTTGGCGGAGAAGTACGCCAAGGAGAAGACCCGAGCCGAGGAGGCCAACCAGGCCAAGTCCAAGTTCCTCGCCAACATGAGCCACGAGCTGCGCACGCCGCTCAACGCCATCATCGGGTTCTCGGAGATCATGGAATCCGGGATGTTCGGGCCGCTCGGCACCGAGAAATACGACGAGTATTGCCGCGACATCCGCGAGAGCGGAAAGTACCTGCTCGACGTCATCAACGACGTGCTCGACATGTCGAAGATCGAGGCCGGCCGCATGAACCTCGACCTCGCCCCGCTCGATCTCGAGCACCTGCTCGCCGAGGCGACGCGGGTCGTCGGCGGCCGCGCGCAGGAGAAGAACATCACGCTCGCCGCCGGGATCGAGCCCGGAATCGGCATGGTGGCGGACCGGCGCGCCGTCAAGCAGATCGTGCTCAACCTGCTGTCGAACGCGGTCAAGTTCACCCCGCAGGGCGGCCATGTGCGGTTGCGGGCGCGGGTCGGCGCCGACGCCACCTACATCTGCATCGCCGACGACGGCATCGGGATTCCACGCGACGCCCTCGAGCGGCTGGGCCGTCCGTTCGAGCAGGTCGAAAGCCAGCTCACCAAGAGCCACCACGGGTCCGGCCTCGGCCTGGCGATTTCCAAGTCGTTGACCGAACTCCAGGGCGGCCGCCTGCGCATCCGCTCGCGCCTCGGAATCGGAACGGTGGTGGTCGTCCGCCTTCCCCTCACGCCCGTCAGGACCGACCGCCAGCGCCCCGATCTCGCCGCCGCATAGCGCGTTCGCCCGTTCCGGAATTCCGGCACCAACCGGTCGCCGGCCTACGGCGCCTCGCCGAGCACCCGCACGAAGCTGGCACGCACCCTCGCCTGGGTCTCGATCACGTGCGATTCCAGCGAGGCGAAATCCGGCAGGTCGCCGGCGCGCACCAGCAGGCCGAGCAGCTCGGTGCCGGCCTTCGGATCGAACTCGCCCGGCAGACACAACCGCAGCACCTGTGTCAGGTCATGGAACAGCCGGGTCGCCGGCCGCAGCACCTCGGCGTCCTCGACCCCGATCAATCCGAGCTTCTCGGCCCGCGCCAGCACGCCGGCGGTCGAGGTGTCGAGAATCTGCGGATGCGCGGCGCCATGCACCAGTTGCAGGTACTGGGCGACGAATTCGAGATCGATCAGCCCGCCGGCGACGTATTTCAGGTTCCACGGCTGGTCGTCGCCCTTTTCGGTGGCGATCGCGCGGCGCATCTCGACCACGTCGCCGGCGATCAGCCGGCGATCGCGCGGGCGGCGCAGCACGGTGGAGATCGCGGCCTCGATGCGGCGGGCGAAATCCGCGGACGTACTCGATACCACCCGCGCGCGCGTCAGCGCCATGTGCTCCCAGGTCCAGGCTTCGTCGCGCTGGTAGTTCTCGAACGCCGCCAGCGACGTGGCCAACGGCCCCGACCGCCCCGAGGGGCGCAACCGCATGTCGACCTCGTACAGCCGCCCGTAGTTGGTCTGGGTGGTGAGCGCGTTGATCAGCCGCTGCATCAGCCGGGCGTAATACTGTCCGCCGTAGAGCGGCCGTGCCCCGTCCGATTCCGGGTGGTCGGCGTCGAAGTCGTAGATCGTGATCAGGTCGAGGTCCGAGGTTGCGGTCATTTCCCGGCCGCCGAGCTTGCCCATCGCCAGGATCGCGCTCTCCTGGCCGCGGATGCGGCCGTGTTGCGCGACGAACGTGTCCGTGACCGCCTGGTGGAGCGAACGGATGACGATGTCGGCCAGCCCGGCGAACGCCTCGCCGGCCTGCTGCGCCGACACGGTTCCGGACAGGATGCGCGCGCCGATCAGGAACATCTGCTCCTGGCCGAACAGGCGGATCTGGTCGAGAAAGTCCTCGTAGCAATCCGATTGGCCGATCGCGCGGACGAACCCGGCCTGCAGGCTGGCGGCATCCGGCAATATGCCGAAGAAGGTCGGGTCGACCAGGGCGTCCATCACCTGGGGGTGGCGGGCGACGATGTCGGCGAGACGCGGCGCGGTACCGAGCAGGAGCGTGACCAGGCCGAGCAGGTCGGGGTTCTGGCGCAGCAGCGTCAACAGACGGGTGCCGAGCGGCAGCCCTTCGAGGAAACGATCGAACGCCGCCAGCGTGACGTCGGGCTTTTCGTGGCGCGCCATCTCGTCGAGCAGCAGCGGCACCAGCTCCAACAGCGCCTGACGGGCCGCGTCCGACTTGGCCCCGCGTGGCGCGCCCGCCATCCAGCGGCGAACCGTGGCCGACGCTTCGAGCGTCTGCTTGAATCCCATCCGGTTGAGCCGGTCGAGCGTCTCGCGATCGTCGGCGTCCGGCGCGAACACCAGCCCGGAATCGCCGTCGGCCCCCGGCGCCTGCTCGAACAGCCGCGCATAATGGCGCTGGACGGTGGTGAGCTGCGACACCAGCGTCCCGGCGAAC
>JAVBUK010000050.1:0-4321 GCA_031555345.1 Xanthobacteraceae bacterium
ATCGAAGCCGATATCGGCAGCACCCTCGCCGAACTCGGGGCGGCGTTCGTCCGGGAGCCGATGCGCAAGATCGACCACACCGCCAAGATCCGCGCCCTTCGCGACCGCGAGCTCGACACCGGCGCGCGCGACGACAGCTTCCCGGTGAAGCCCCAACGCGTGGTGAGCGACATCCGCAAGGCGCTCGGCGACGACGATATCGTGCTGGTCGACACCGGCGCCATCAAGATGTGGATGGCGCGCCTCTATCCGACCTACCGGCCGCTGACCTGCCTGTTCTCCAACGGCCTGTCGACCATGTCGTACGCGTTGCCGGGGGCGCTCGGCGCCAAACTGGCGCGACCCGAGCGCAAGATCCTGGCCGCCATGGGCGACGGCAGCTTCCTGATGAACGCGCAGGAAATCGAGACCGCGGTGCGCGAAAAGATCCCGCTGGTCGTCCTGGTCTGGGTCGACGGCGCCTACGGCCTGATCAAATGGAAGATGGATATGGAGCTCGGGCACCACCGCCTCGTCGACTTCGGCAATCCGGACTTCGTCAAGTTCGCCGAGAGCTTCGGCGCCGCCGGCCATCGGATCGACAAGGCGGCCGACCTGCTGCCGACGCTGGAGCGCGCGCTCGACGCCACCGGCGTGTCGATCATCGCCTGCCCGGTCGACTATGCGGAAAACACCAGACTCACCGACCGGCTCGGCCAACTGGTGGCGCCGATCTGACCGGCGAGGCACGGCGATCCGCTCGTCTGGCAGCCCCATTCGGTGCGCGGACGGGCGAGAGGACGAAGCCGGCGCGGACGGGCGACCAGGACGGCGCCGAGAACCCGAGCACGACCCCGAGCAAGACCCCGAAAGGGAACGCCGAACGTCCGCGGCGGTTGTGATGGCACAGGTGATGCGGCCCCCGCGCGCCTGCCTGGCGAGACATCGACCTCACAACGCCCCATCGAACAACGGCGGAACGCCATGCTCAACAAGATCGGCTTGCCGGGCATCGCCGCCCTGCTGTCCTTCAACGGCGGGTTCATCGACACCACGGGGTTTCTCGGCCTGGCAGGACTGTTCACCGCGCATGTCACCGGAAACTTCGTCACGCTGGGCGCGGCGCTCGTCTTCGGCACGCACGGGATCATCGGCAAGCTGCTGGCTCTTCCGGTGTTCGTCGTCGTCGTCGCGCTGGCTCGCCTCGCCGGCAGCGGGTTGCGCGCTCGCCGGCGGCCCGCAATGCGCTTCCTGCTGGCCGTCAAGGTGGCCTTGCTGGCGGCTTTTTTCGCGCTCGCAACCGTCTTCGGGCCGTTCCCCGATCCCGACAGTCCGGTCGCGCTCCTCGCGGGCTTCACGGCGATCGCCGCGATGGCGGTGCAGAATGCGGTGCACCGCGTCCATCTCCCCGGTCTGCCACCGACCACCCTGATGACCGGTTCGACCACCCAGGCGACCCTCGACGCGGTCGACCTGCTGACCGGTTCGGGGCAGCAACCCGCGACCCAGATTCGGGCCCGGTTCCGCGGTCTGGTCGTGGCGATCTGCTGCTTTGCCGCCGGATGCTCGGCGGCGGCGCTGCTGTTCTGGCTGATTGGATTCTGGTGTCTTGCGCTGCCGCTGGTGATCGGCGCGACGACGGCGCTGTCGCGCTGCGAAAGCTGAGACATCGAGGATTCGGGACCGGCAGCGGCCACGCGAATCGCCGCGTGCCCCGGCGGCGGCGCGCGTGCCTGCCGGGCCGGATTGTCACCCACCGGCCAGCGGGCGCCGTCCGCCTGGCCTCCGGCAGGGGATTCTCGCGACCCGGAGGCCGCATTGACGCCCCGCGCCACGCATGCCATCAGCCTTCGGTCGAAACGCGAAGGTTGCCATGAAGATCATTCGCTCCGTGCGGCTGTGGATGCGGGAAGGCACCTCGGACAAGGTGTACGAGATCGACCTGGTCGATCTCGAGACGCCAGCGACCGATACGCGCTTTCTGGTCAACTTCCGCTACGGCCGCCGCGGTGCGTCGTTACGTGACGGCACCAAAACACCGTCGCCCGTGACGCTGTCCGGCGCGGAAAAGACCTTCGACAGCGTCGTCGTCTCCAAGGTCAACGGCGGCTACCGACGTCGTGACGAGGTGGCGGTGGAAACGGCAGCGCTCGGCAGCGGCAACGGCCGCGACGCGGCGTTGCTCGCCCAGCTGGCCGCCTGCCTGCGCGCACCGTGGCCGGAACAGAAGCGCGATCGCCTGTTCTGGCGGATCGGCGTCATCCGTCTCGAAGCGGCTTATCCACAACTGGCGGCGATGGCCGAAAAGCTCACGGCGCAAGCGGCGAGCTACAGCCTGGTACATGCCCTGGCGCGCTGCGGCGGCGGCCAGGCGGCGGCGCTGCTGCGGCAGGTCGCAGACACCAACGCCAGCCAGGTGACGCGCGACTACGCCGGCTACGCCCTGGCGAGCGACCTGATGGGGGCCCAGCGCCAGCCGCCGCGGCCGGCATTGCCGCAGGCGACGGCATCGGATCATGCCGGCCGGCTCGCGGCCGCGCTGACGGCGGCCGATGGCGCCGCCCTGGTGCAAGTGCTGCGCGAGGCCGACGAGAGCCAGCCGGGCTTCGCCAACCCGTTCCTGATCGCGCTGGCGCATCGGGCGCTGGCCGATCCCGCGGCCCGCGCCGCGCTGCTCGCCGCCTTGCGGGCCGTCGATGCCCGGCCGCCGTTCGTGCAGGTGCTGCGTCGGCTGTTCAAATACGCCGACCTGACCGACGACGGCCCGTTGTTCGCGGCGACCGCGCGGCAATTCGAGCTGGCATCGCCGATGTACCGCACCGGACGCGTCTATCGCGACCGGGTGTGGCTGCCCGGATCATCCAAGCCGTTGCAGTTGAGCGTGGAACAGGCCAGCGCCAGCCCGCGCATCGCCCTGTCCGACCAGACCCTGATGTATTTCAAGCGTCGCGCCTGGCGCACGCTGCGCAAGCGCGCCGAACTGGGCCAGGACGCATTCACCGCCATGGCCGCCGAACTGATGCTCGCCTTCACCGACGCCGATGGCGAGCCGGCGCGGCAGTGGCAACACTACGTCATGAGCGATGGCCGCTATCGCGGCGTCGAGCATTCCTCCGGCGCCTTCCGCAAGGTCTGGAGCCTCAGCCATCTGCTGCATGTCGCGGCACCGAACAGCAGGTTCAACACCAACGCGCTGACCCACTTCCATGCCGGCGAGGTGTCGTCGCAACGCGGCGACGCATTCCCGGCCTTGTGGGATGCACAACCGCAACGGCTGCTGCGCATCGCCGCCGCGGCGCGCAACCGGCCGGCGGCGCTGTTCGCCCTGACGGCGCTCGGACAAGGCCCCGCGCGACCTGAAGCGCTGGATGCCGCCGCCCTGGTCGGGCTGGTCGGTTCGCCCTATCCGGAGGTCGGCCGTTTCGCCCATGCCATCGCTCAGCGGCTGGTCGACGCCGGCCGCATCGACATCGCCCAGGTGATCGCGCTGCTCGACGCCGGCCTGACCGAGCTGCGCGAACTCGCCATCACGGCGGTCGATCAGCGGGCCGACTGGCCGTGGTCGGACGCCACCCTGGCGCTGAAGGTGATGACGTCCGGCGCCGCGACCGTCCGGGATGCCGCGCGCGGATGGCTGGCGCGCCTCGCCGCGCCGGGCCAGCGGGCGGCGCTCACCGAAGCCTTCGCGGCCTGGCTCGCCGGGCTGCCGGCGGACATCGGCGTCGACCAGCGTGACGGACTGCGGTTTGCGGTGTCGCTGCTGCCGCTGCTGTGGCCCGGCCACGACTGCCCGTTGGCGCCGGCGGTGATCGAGCAACTCACCGGCCATCCCTGCGTCGACGTCCAGGCCGCCAGCATCCAGCTTCTGGCGGTGACGCCGGTGCGGCCCGAGGAATTGCCGGCGTCGTTCTGGCAGGCGATCCTCAACGCCCGCGCCCCGGAAGTGCGCGCGGCGGCGCTGCACCTCCTCGAGCGGCTCGATCCGGCGGCGCTGCCGGCCCACGCCGACACGATTCTGACGGCGGCGCTGAGCGACCACCCGGAACTGCGGACTGCCGCGCGACCGCTCGCCGCCCGCCTCGCCGCGACCGACCCGCGCTTCGCCGAACGGCTGCGCGAGACGGTGACGACGGCCCTGTTCCACGCCGAACCGTCCGATGGTCATGCGGCGGATATGGTCCGGTTGTTCGTCGAAGCCCTGCCGCAGGCGTTCGCCACCATCGACGGCGGCACGCTGTGGCGGCTGCTCCAGGCCAAGGCCAACGGCGCCCGGCTGCTCGGGGCCCGCGCGCTGGAGACCGCCGCGGCGTCGCAACTGTCGGTCAAACAGATCGCGCGGTTG